>DAOUPU010000013.1 GCA_030625995.1 Flavobacteriaceae bacterium | reverse complement strand
TGTATCAAACAATCCCTAAACACACTTTTCTCCTTATCCTAAATCCTTCGCCAAAAGCGCGTGCAAAATTACAACCCTTTTTCCTTATAAAAAAATAAAAATATAATTATTTTTATCCCAATTCCAGTTTGTCAAAGAGTGCTACTTTGTTCCCAATATTTTTGGGACAGCAAATGTAGTATAAATTGATATAATACAAAATAAAAATGAAGACAAAGTTATTAACAAAATGAGAAGTAATATGGACTGGGAAGACTATTCAAACATAGAAAGTTGATTTTTAAAAACTTGCAACCTTTCTTTAAATGAATAGGACGGCAAACTTAATAGCCTTATTGACTTTTTTAAATCAAATTCAGTTCTAAATGGTCTTTTTGCCGCTAAATTTAAGGCAGAAGTTTCAATTGGATTGATATAACTTGCATCCAAATCAAAGGTGTCTGCAATTTCCAAGGCAATATCATATATACTCATTAATTCATTACTAGACACATTATAAATACCGACGGCTTTATTTTTAATAGAAAGATAACAAGCTTCTGCCAGGTCTTCTGCATAAGTCGGCATACGAAACTGATCCGTAACAACATTAATCTGCATTTTATCTTCTAAGGACTTTTTTACCCAAAGTACAATATTACTTCTATCCTTTCTATCAACCAGGCCGTATACCAGTACTGTACGTAAGATGGTGTATTTGATATCTGCTGAAAGAATAATTTTTTCCGATCTTACTTTTGATAATCCATAATGACTTATTGGATTAGGACTGTCCTCTTCCGTATAAATTCCGTTTTTTTGCCCGTCAAAAACAAAATCGGTTGAAAGGTGAATTAAATGAATATTGTTTATCTCACAAAGCCTTACTAAGGTGTCAACCACTTCAACATTTATTAAATCACACTCCAACTGCTGCAATTCACATGCATCCACATTGGTCATCGCTGCTGTATTAATAATATATCGTGGTTGGATTTTATTTACGAGTTGCTCAAGATTTTCTTTTTCGGTTATATCTATATTATAATAAGTATAGCCATCAGTATTCGTCATTCGATTTTCCCCTCTGGAAAAAGCGTGTATTTCACAATCGTTCTTAGACAAAAAAAGTTTTACCAGTTTTTGGCCTAATAATCCATTGCTACCTGTTATAATAATTTTATCCAACTTAAAAAACTTTATTGAGTTTTTCAATCTGTTCGGGTTTCCCTAAGACAATAATTTTAGAACGAGGAACTAACTTCGTATTCACCTCAGGATTTATAACATATTCCTTTTCAGGTGTTATGAACGCAACCACATTACATCCCGTTTTCTTCCTCAGATCCAAATCTAAAATAGACATTGATTGATATTCCTGTGGCAGGTCTTCTATAAGAATTTCTTCCAAATTAGTCGCGCTTTTTCCTTCGATGGAAAGTCTGTCAATAAATTCCATAATATCCGGTGTAACGATCAGAGATGCCATATGTGATCCGCCAAGTTTATCTGGCATAATTACGTTATCTGCCCCAGCGATCTTTAATTTACTATAGGAAGAATCATTAGAGGCTCTACTAACTATTATGCATTTTTTATTCAATTGGCGTGCAGAAAGAACAACATATAAATTATTGGCGTCGGAAGGTAAAGTTGCGATCAAACTTGCCGCACCTCCAATTCCTGCTTTTTTCAAAACTTCATCATCAGTGGCATCTCCCTTTACGCATAAAACATTGCTTTCCAATTCAATCTCCCTGAAAATTTCCGCGTCATTTTCAATAATAACACAGGGTCTGTTATAATAGCCAAGTTTTGCTAAGGCTTGTTTACCATTCCTTCCATAACCACAAACAATTGTATGATCTTTAAGTTTATCGATTTTTTGAAGCACTTTTTTAGTTTTTAATTCTTCCATTAGTTTGCTATTAGAAATATAATCGGTGATCACCGATAGTATATATGCATAAATTCCTACACTTGTAAAAATAAGAATTATCGTAAATATTTTGCCTTGAAAATCAAGTGGGTTGGCTTCTTTAAAACCAACTGTTGATATGGTAATTACCGTCATATAAAGAGCATCGACAAAGTCATACTTCTCAATCATCATATACCCTAACGACCCCATTACCAGTATTGCGAACAACAAAAGCAAGGCCCTGTATATTTTCGATCTTATAAACTGAGTTTTTGCCATTTATACCTATCCTCTTTATTCAATAGCCAATTAAAGATCGAAAACAGAACTTCTTTTGGTGTATATCATATCCTTTAGGCGTAACAAAAACGCCAAGGTTAAATATAATCCAAAGGATAAACCTACAGTAAAGAAGGAAATATAAATAAAGAACAACCGAACATTTGTTGTTCTAATTCCTAATTTATCAGCAAATCTTGAAGAGACATCAAAGCCTCTCATCTCAAAATAATGTCTTATGGAATCAATGAATTTCATTACCAACAATTTAAACGCAATTTATAAAATAAAGTCAAAAGTTAGGTTGAAAGTTGAAAGATATTTAACTGCACTGGATTTGATATTTTTTAAATGATAATCCATATTCCTCAATTTTTTATGAAATTGAGAAATTCATGGGTATACCCCTCAAATAGGAAAATGTATTTTTGTAAACCTAAATTTTAAAATAAATTTATCTCCAGATGATCTTTATGTTGCTATATAATATTTTTCACACTGAAAATATAAATTAAACAAAGCTATCTTACATTCTTTTTAAAGACAAAATATCATTTCAATTAATAGTTTAAACTAAAATCATTTATCTATTTTTGAAGTTTTAATTTTTCAGAATTAGATGTCGAAAGAACAAGAGTATATTGAAGTCTTAGGAGCTCGAGTACATAACTTAAAAAACATAGATGTTAGAATTCCACGAGAAAAACTAGTGGTGATAACCGGTTTAAGTGGCAGTGGTAAATCATCATTGGCATTTGACACCATCTACGCAGAGGGACAAAGGAGGTATATTGAAACTTTCTCTGCCTATGCCAGGCAATTTTTAGGAGGATTAGAAAGACCGGATGTAGATAAAATAGAAGGATTATCTCCTGTTATTGCGATAGAACAGAAAACCACCAGCAAGAGTCCAAGGTCAACGGTTGGAACCATTACAGAGATATATGATTTTTTAAGATTGTTATTTGCCAGAATTGCTGAGGCATATTCCTATAATACAGAGGAAAGAATGATCAGTTACAATGATGATCAAATAAAGGATCTTATACTAAAAGATTTTCTAAATAAAAAAATAATCATTCTGGCTCCGGTTATTAAATCTCGAAAGGGCCATTATAGAGAATTATTTCAGCATATTTCGAAACAAGGATTTCTGAGGGTCCGTGTAGATGGCGAGGTCAGAGAAATTGAAAGAGGCATGCAATTGGACCGGTACAAAACACATGATATCGAAATTGTTATTGATAGATTATTGATTGATGAAAAGACCGACAAGCGATTAAGTGAAAGTATCATAACAGCAATGTACCATGGTGATGAGACCTTAATGGTGCTACCTGCTGATCAAGAAATAAATGAAAAACCGAGATATTTTAGTAGAAATTTAATGTGTCCAACAACAGGAATTTCTTATCCCAAACCCGAACCCAATTCCTTTTCATTTAATTCCCCAAAAGGAGCCTGTGAAAATTGTAACGGCCTGGGGAAAGTGTATGAAATAAATATAGATAAAATAATTCCTGACAATAATTTATCCATAAAAAACGGAGCAATAGCTCCATTAGGAGAAGAAAAGAGTTCTTGGATTTTCAAACAGTTAAATTATATTTCCGAAAAGTATGCATTCTCTCTTTCTGATCCTATCAAAACTATTCCTGAAGAAGCCTTGGCCGTTATATTGAATGGAGGAAATGAAAAATTTGAGATTGAATCGAAAGAGTTAGGGCTCTCAAGAAGCTATGAAATAGACTTTGAGGGAATTAATAACTTCATATTGAATCAATTCGCTGAAAGTCAGTCCAGTTCAATTAAAAGATGGGCCAAAGGGTTTATGGATGAAATCAATTGTCCTGTTTGTGATGGAAACAGATTGAAAAAAGAGGCACTTCATTTTAAGATAAATCAAGACTCTATAGCAGATCTATCTAAAATGGACATTGCTCAACTTTCAGAGTGGTTCGCAAATATCAAGGAGGATCTATCAGAAACACAACTAAAAATTGGCTCAGAAATAATAAAAGAAATTAGGACCAGAATTCAATTTATATTGGATGTTGGGCTTGACTATTTAGCTTTAAACAGAGGTTCCAAAACTTTATCGGGTGGAGAGGCCCAACGGATCCGTTTGGCAACACAGATAGGCTCAAAATTGGTTGGTGTGCTTTATATTTTGGATGAACCAAGCATAGGGTTACATCAGCGAGATAACCATAAACTAATTGAATCTTTAAAAAGATTAAGAGATATGGGTAACTCCATTTTAGTGGTAGAACATGATAAAGATATGATGGTAACCGCAGACTACGTGATAGATATAGGTCCGGAGGCCGGCAAACACGGAGGAGAAATAATCAGTAAAGGCACACCTGAGGAATTGTTGGAAGGGAAAACCCTGACCGCTGCATATTTGAACGGCTTAAAATCTTTTGAAATTCCTAAGAAAAGGAGAAAAGGAAATGGGAAGGAAATTATATTATACGGAGCGACAGGGCATAATTTAAAGAATGTTACCTTAAGAGTTCCGCTAGGTACATTAATTTGTGTCACTGGTGTATCCGGCAGTGGAAAATCCACTTTGATCAATGAAACGTTGTACCCAATTTTAAATCAGCATATATATAGAGCAGTTAAAAAACCTCTACCCTATAAATCTGTTAAAGGCTTAAAATATATCGATAAAGTTATTGATATTAATCAAACTCCTATTGGAAGAACACCTCGTTCAAATCCAGCCACTTACACAGGTGCTTTCAGTGAAATTCGTAATTTATTTGCAAAAACTCCGGAATCTCTAATTAGAGGCTATAAACCGGGAAGATTTTCATTTAATGTAAAAGATGGAAGATGTGAGACCTGTAAAGGTGGGGGAGTTAGAGTAATAGAGATGAACTTTCTACCCGATGTTGAAGTTGAATGTGAAACCTGTCAAGGAAAGCGTTTTACTCGTGAAACACTGGAAATAAGATATAAAGGAAAATCCATATCCGATGTTTTGAACATGACCATAGATGAGGCTGTGAACTTTTTCAAGAGTATACCAAAAATTTATCTGAAACTAAAGACTATGCATGATGTGGGCTTGGGATATATCACTTTAGGTCAGCAATCAACAACGCTTTCAGGGGGCGAAGCTCAAAGAATTAAACTAGCCGCTGAATTATCAAAAAGAGATACTGGAAATACTTTTTATATATTAGATGAGCCTACAACCGGATTGCATTTCGAAGATATAAGTATCTTAATGAAAGTATTAAATAAATTAACGGACAAAGGGAATACGGTGTTAATTATTGAACATAACTTAGATGTTATAAAATTAAGCGATTATATTATTGATATCGGTATGGAAGGTGGTAGCAAAGGTGGTTCAATAATTTGTACTGGCACTCCTGAAGAAATAACAAAAAACAAAATCAGTTATACGGCTAAATTCCTTAAAAAAGAATTATTTTCATAAATTGGCCCATGACTTGTTAAAAAATAGGCGACAAGGCTGTAAAAAAATAACTATGACATCTAATGAAAAAAAAATAAGAAGAAAGCTGAAACAAAAAACCTGGAACGAAATTAAGACCAATGACTCATGGGCCATTTTTAAGATAATGAGTGAGTTTGTAGACGGTTATGAAAAATTGAGTAGGATAGGTCCTTGTGTTAGTATATTTGGTTCGGCCAGAACAAAACCCGGAGATAAATACTACGAACTTGCTGAGAATATAGCATTTAAATTAACTCAAAATGGTTATGGCGTAATAACCGGAGGTGGACCCGGCATTATGGAAGCCGGAAATAAAGGAGCCAAAAGGGGAGGTGGAGTTTCTGTTGGGTTGAATATTGAATTGCCTTTTGAACAAAATGACAACCCATATATAGATAAAGATAAAAATCTTGAATTTGATTATTTTTTTGTCAGAAAGGTCATGTTTGTGAAGTATGCTCAAGGATTTGTGGCAATGCCAGGTGGCTTTGGCACGCTTGATGAGCTATTTGAAGCTATAACGCTTATTCAGACAAATAAGATTGGAAAATTTCCAATTGTCCTGGTTGGCAGAGAATTTTGGAGTGGCATGTTGGAATGGATACAAATTACATTACTTGAAAAATATAAAAATGCAAGTCCGAAGGATATAGATCTGTTTTCTATTGTCGACACGGATGACGAAGTTGTTGAAATAATAAACGATTTTTACAATAAACATCATCTAAGCCCAAATTTTTAATAGGATAAGCATTTTAACTATATTCATAAATTGCGAAGAAATTATTACATATGTTTAATTGTCTTTCTACATTATTTCATCGGATTTTCACAAACCAATGAGATCCGTATTGAAGCGGAATTATATCCCGAAACCAAGCAAATAAAAATTGAGCAGGAAATAATTTATTTCAACAACTCAGAATCTTCACTCGATACAATCTATTTACATAATTGGTCTAATGCATATAAGGATAGGCATACCCCACTATCAATAAGATTAATTGAAAATTACGATAAAAGTTTATATTTCGCTAAACTTGATAAAAGGGGATTTTCGAAGGTACAATCTATAGAACTATATGGTCGATCTACAACATGGGAAGAGTTAGAACATGCCAAAGATATCGTAAAAATAATTTTAAACCAATCATTAAAACCTAAGGATTCAGTCTCCATTAAGGCAAGCTATATTGTAAAGATCCCTATTGACAAATTCACGGATTACGGTTACAATCTGAATGATTTCAATTTACGTTACTGGTATTTAACACCGGCAGTATATAATGGTAAGTGGCAATTAATGAGTAATTTGAATATGGATGACATCTTTATGAATCCATCAAATTATAACATAAATTTTAAGGTGCCCATTGGCTTTACACTGCACTCAGATCTAAACGAGAAAGTAGAAATTCAGGATGATCATGTTCTCTTTCAATTAGAAGGAGAGAACAGAGTAGATATTGAGTTGAATATTCAATTACAAAATAATTTTTCCATTTACAAGACAGATTCTCTCGATGTAATTACAAATTTAAAAAGCAAAAATTTAACCGAAAATGTCAAAACAGGAGTACTTAACAGGCAATTAGAGTTCATTAAGAAATATCTGGGGGAATACCCTAATAAAAAACTATTGGTAAATGACGTTACCTATTTCAAAAATCCCGCCTATGGATTTAATCAGTTACCTAAAAGATTTGTTCCCTTTTCGGATGTTTTCGAATGGGATATTAAAATGTTCAAGGCTCTAACAAACAGGTATATTGAAAACACTATCATTGTAAATAAACGGAGTGATTATTGGGTGCCCGATGGTATTCAAACATTTTTAATGATTGAGTATGTGAATAAATTTTACCCTGAAATTAAAGCAATTGGCAATATTTCAAAAGTATGGGGCATTAAACGTTACAATATTGCCAAACTGGATTTTAATGAAAAATATCCTTTTGTTTATCAATTTTCAATGAGAAAAAACATTGATCAATCGCTTAGTACCAGTTCAGATTCCCTATCGGTATTCAATCAAAAAATTGTTAATAAATATAAGGCAGGGCTTGGTTTGAGGTATTTAGACGAATTTGTTGGAGATAGTTTAATTAAGAACAGTTTGAACGAGTTCTACGCGAATAACAGAGTTCAAATTACAAATAGCGAAACCCTTAATAAAATACTAAATAATAATTCGAATAAGAATATAGATTGGTTTTTTAATGATTACCTGAAGACAAACAAAAAAATTGACTATACTATTAATAAGGTTAAAAAAATTGACGATTCTTTAAAAATTTTCATAAAAAACAAAAGAAATTTCAGCGCTCCAGTAGCCTTATATGGATTAGATGACGATTCTATTTTATTCAAACATTGGATTGAAAATATTGATTCTGCCAGATCTATTACGGTGAGTAGAGGTGATCTTACCAGATTATCCTTGAATTACGAATACTTATATCCTGAATTAAATCTTAGAAACAACTGGAAGAAAGTCGACAAAAAATTATTCAACAGACCGTTAAAATTTACTTTTTTTAAGGATGTTGAAGACCCAAATTATAATCAAATATTTTACAACTTATATTTTGAATATAATTTCTACGATGGAATAATTTTGGGACCTGATTTATATAACCAAGCGGCCTTTAAGAAAAAATGGTTATTTCAATTAACACCAAAATATGGATTTAAAAGTAATACAGTAACCGGTTCTTTCTCTTTTGCCTACCAGCATTTACCTGAAAACAGCATTGTTCAAAGATATCGTGCCGGGATTGCCGGAGGTAATGGACACTATAATGAAGGCTTAATTTTTAATAAGTTAACTCCATTTATACAAATCGATTTTAAAAGAAAATCGTTAAGAGATGTTGGTGGTAAATCATTTCTTGCTCGTTATGTGATAGTGGATAAGGACATTCCAGATCTAGTAGAAAATCCTGAAATTTACAAATACAATGTACTTGATTTAAGATATGGCTATTCCCAACCCAATATAATTAATGATTTAAGGTATTTTGCAGATTTCCAACTATCTAATGATTTTAGTAAAATTTCTTTCGATTTTCGCTATAGAAAGCTTACTGATAGTAACAGGCAAATTGATTTTCGCTTATTCTTCGGAACATTTATTTTTAACAATACAGAAAGCGATTTTTTTAGTTTTGCCTTAGATAGGCCCAGTGATTATTTATTTGACTACAACTACCTGGGCCGCTCAGAGACTTCCGGATTTTTAAGTCAACAACTCATTATTGCCGAAGGTGGCTTTAAAACAATATTTGAAAATCAATTTGCAAATCAAGGAATGCTAACAACAAATTTTAGCATAGGTCTATGGAGATGGATAGAGGCCTATGCAGATGCCGGTTTTATTAAAAACAAAAACCAAAATCCCTATTTCAGATATGACAGTGGGATTCGATTTAATTTTATACACAATTTTCTGGAAATTTATTTTCCCGTTCAATCCAGCATAGGTTTTGAACCAAGTTTACCAAATTACGCTTCAAAAATCAGATATGTTATTACTCTAGATCTAAATAGAATTTACAATTTTATCAAACGAGGATTCTACTAATAATACCTATAAGGATTTGGAGAATATCTCCCGGATTAAATTTATTGAGTAAAAGTAAATTATAATATCCTCTTCTCTTTCACAGAGTTACGTTTCTGATCAATTTCATTAATATTTTGTACATTTGATCAACTCAACAAGACTTCTCGAAAATGATCAAAACTTCATCTAAAGCTTCTAAAAAACTTTCATTTGATGAATTTAGAAAAGAGGTTTTAAATGATTATAAAATTGCCATAACAAGCAGGGAATGCAGTGCCTTGGGAAGGAGAGAAGTACTTACCGGAAAGGCAAAATTTGGAATTTTTGGCGGAGGAAAAGAGGTGCCACAACTCGCTATGGCGAAGGCCTTTAAAAAAGGGGATTGGAGATCCGGGTACTACCGGGATCAGACATTTATGATGGCCATTGGTGAATACAATCCACAACATTTTTTTTCAAGTCTATACGCACACCCTGATATAAAAGTAGAACGTTTTTCTGCCGGAAGACAGATGAACGGACATTTTGCCACCCATTCACTGAATGAAGATGGGACTTGGAAGGATTTAACTAAGCAATATAATGTGAGTTCGGATATTTCAACTACTTCGGGACAAATGCCTCGCTTATTAGGATTAGCGGAGGCTTCTACGAAATTCAGAAAAATTGATTCTTTAAAAAGCAAAACCAATTTATCTAATAATGGAAATGAAGTTGCCTGGGGAACAATTGGGAATGCAAGTACTTCAGAAGGCCCATTTTTTGAAACTTTTAATGCCGCAGGTGTTTTACAAGTGCCTATGGTAATAAGCATTTGGGACGATAGTTATGGAATTTCTGTACCTGCAAAATACCAAACTACAAAAGAAAGCATTTCAGAAGTATTAAAAGGCTTTCAAAGAGATGATAATAAAAAGGGATTTGAAATATTTATTGTTGAAGGGTGGAATTATACCCAGCTTGTTGATGTTTATAGCAAGGCTGCTAAAATAGCCAGAGAAGAGCACGTACCCGTACTGATTCATGTAAAAGATCTAACACAACCATTTGGTCATTCTACTTCAGGATCACATGAGAGGTATAAAACTGCAGAACGATTAGACTGGGAAAAGGAATATGATTGTATAGCTAAGATGAGAGAATGGATTCTTCATTTTGAGTTGGAAAATCAAGAGGGGGGGCATTATAAATTTGTGCAAAATGAGCAGGAGATAATTAATATTGAAAAGCAAGTAAAAAAAGAAGTTGCTACGGCAAGACGTTCTTCCTGGAATGCTTATATCCAACCGATGGTTGAAGAAAGAGAAGAATTATTAGCCCTGCTTACAAGTGTATCAGAAACAAGTGAACATACCATTTTTATTGACAAACTGAAGCGCGAATTGGTTGCTATTGATGAGCCACTCCGAAAGAATATTTTAACGATTGGAAGAAAATCTCTCATATACCTTCGGGATGAAAGTTCTGAAGAGAAGGAAAATTTACAAAAATGGATACAGAATTTTCGCGCCACTCAACAACCAAAATACAGCTCACACCTGCATAGTGAGCTCAAAACAAAAGCTACAAACATAACGGAAATTGAACCGACCTACGATGAAGAAACTGAATTGGTAGATGCCAGGATTGTCTTAAGAGATAATTTCGATACAATTCTGGATCAGAAAGATGAGGTATTAATATTTGGGGAAGATTCCGGGATGATAGGGGATGTTAATCAAGGACTTGAAGGACTACAAAAAAAGTTTGGTGAGGATAGGGTTTACGATACTGGAATAAGAGAGGTATCTATCATAGGTCAAGGTATTGGTCTTGCAATGAGAGGGCTACGCCCGATAGCGGAAATTCAATATTTGGATTATTTGTTTTATGCTACCACGGCTATAATGGATGATCTGGCCACTCTACATTACCGAACAGTTGGTAAACAAAAAGCACCACTTATAATTAGAACGAGGGGCCATCGATTAGAAGGAATCTGGCATTCAGGATCTCAAATGGGAGCTCTAATCAATTTGTTCCGTGGGCTTTATATCCTGGTACCAAGGAATATGACCAAAGCTGCCGGATTTTATAATACTTTACTAAAAAGCGACGAACCTGCAATAGTTATTGAGAATTTGAATGGTTATCGTTTAAAGGAACTTATGCCTAATAATTTAGGGGAATTTACAACACCCATTGGGGTTGTAGAGACGGTAAAAGAAGGTCTTGATATAACCATAGTTTCTTATGGTTCGACTTTAAGAATGGTGGAAGAAGCATCTAAAGATCTGTCACAGGTAGATGTAGATGTTGAAATTATTGACGCACAATCCTTGCTTCCTTTCGATTTAAATCATGAAGTATTAACAAGTATTCAAAAAACGAATCGATTAATAATTATTGATGAGGATGTGCCGGGAGGTGCTTCGGCATATCTTTTAGATCAGATCGTTAATAAGCAAAAAGGGTATTATTATTTAGATAGTCAACCCACAACCATTACGGCAAAAGCACATAGACCGGCCTATGGAACAGATGGCGATTATTTTTCAAAACCTTCTATCAATGACATTTTCGAGGGAGTTTATCAGATAATGCATGAGGCTGACCCTGTAAAATATGAGAGTTTGTACTAATTATATACTCCCCAAAATTTCCTAAAGTTTTGCTAAAATGAATAGAGACAATAAAATATTCAATATTTTGTTATAATTTTGCACCATAGGATTTTTCTCAATTCAGGTTCAACTAAATAGATAGTGAAGAAGATATTTTTATTTTTACTGATTGGTACATTTTTTTTCTCAGCAGTTTCCTGGGAGGATATCTCGGTGGATCCCGGTGAAGATATCGAAATATCAAGCAGCTATTCTTTAACAATATATGAGCAATTAAATAATTCAGATTTAAAATTTGAGGTATTTGAATATGCTTTAGAAGGGTATTTGAAATTGGTTTCTAAAAATGAACTGGATAACCTACAATATCTTACTATTATTGACATGAGTATGTCATCCAATAAGGAGCGACTTTTCGTTATTAACATGAGAGAGAATAAAATTGAGCATCAAAGTATTGTTGCACATGGAAGAGCATCCGGAAATGAATTTGCCAAATATTTTTCCAATACGATAAACAGTCATCAAAGTAGTATTGGATTTTATGAAACTGCGGAAACGTATTTTGGAAAACACGGCTTATCACTACGATTGGATGGATTAGAGTATTCCAATAGCAATGCACGAAAAAGAGCTATCGTCATTCATTCTGCAGATTATGTGAGTGAGAGTTTTATTAAAAAATTCGGTAGATTGGGGAGAAGTTACGGTTGTCCATCTTTACCGAAAAAAGACTATAACGCAATTATTCAAAAAATTAAAGCCGGTAGTGCTTTATTTATTTATTCTTCAGATCAAGATTATTTAAATAGGTCCTCGCTTATTTAAAAGGTTTAAACTTTCGAACTCTATTCTATTCCAAAAACTAAAGCAAACTCTTATTTATTTTTTTCACCAAAGAAGGACCCTCATAAATGAATCCGGAAAAAAGCTGGATCAAATCAGCTCCGGCATTCAATTTTTCTTTTGCATCACTAGCCGAGTATATCCCCCCCACTCCAATAATAGGAAAAGCTTTATTTGACTTTTCTGCCAAAAATCGAATGACCTCCGTAGATCTTTTTGCTACCGGTTTACCACTTAATCCTCCAGTTTCATCCTTTTTAATCGATAAGAGATTATCCCTGGAAATTGTAGTATTAGTGGCAACTACACCAGCAATCTTTGTAGTTTTTACAATATCTATTATATCTAATAGATGTTCATCTGTCAGATCGGGTGCAATTTTTAATAATATTGGTTTAGGTGCCTCTTTATTATTATTTTCTTCCTGTAAAGAATTTAAAAGTTTTGTAAGCGGTTCTTTATCCTGTAAAGCTCTCAGGTTAGGAGTGTTAGGCGAACTAACATTTACGACAAAATAATCAACCACATCGAATAAAGCTTTAAAACAAATTAAATAATCCTCTATGGCATTTTCGTTAGGAGTGACTTTGTTCTTACCAATATTGCCTCCAATTATAATATCGGAATTTCGCTTTTTTAATCTAGCAACTATGGTCTCTACCCCATCATTATTAAATCCCATCCTGTTAATTATCGCTTCATCTTCCACCAATCGGAATAATCTTTTCTTAGGATTGCCCTCTTGTGGTTTTGGTGTGACGGTACCTATTTCAACGAATCCAAATCCGTAATTTTCAAATTCATCGAACAGAACAGCATTTTTATCAAATCCGGCTGCAAGGCCTATTGGGTTTTTAAAAGTAAGACCAAAAAGTTTTCTTTCTAATTTTTTATTCTTTACCTGAAATATTTTTTTGGTAAAATATCTCATTAAAGAAATTTTAAAAATAATTTTTAACGTAGTAAAAGTAAAGTGATGTACTTTTTCAGGGTCAAACAAAAACAGGAACGGCCGTATTAAAAATTTGTACATTTATTATTGGTTCTATTTTATTCTTCGATGACTAAAATAAATCTAAACATCTCGCTTTTCACTTTAACTATCTCAATTCGGCATCAAAATCTTTGATAAATGTGTTTTGGAGCTTTTCCATGATATTATCAATTTGTTTTTCATTCAAAGTTTTGTCTTCGTCTTGCAAGACAAAACTCAAAGCATAGGATTTTTTTCCTGCGGGTAATTTATTCCCGATATAGACATCGAATAGATCTACTTCCTTCAATAACCTTCTCTCTGCTTGAAAGGCCTTATTATAAAGATCAATGAATTTTACACTATTATCCAGCAACAACGCTAAATCGCGTTTAACTTCGGGATACTTTGGAAGGTCTGTTACTTTAACCACTGTCTTTCCAGCTTTTTTAAGAACATTATCCCAGTAAATATCGGCATATAAAACTTCTTGTTTGATACCAAAAGTCTTTAAAATTTTCTTACTGACATATCCGAATTCCGCTAGTTTTAATTTTCCTGTTTGCAGCCTAATCCCCTCAGAAAAAATATCACCCTCCAAGGCTTTTGCACGCAATTTATTTATACCTAATCTATCCAGTAGTGTTGTAATCATTCCTTTAAGGTAAAAATAGTCTAAAGGCTGAGTGATCACATTCCAATTGCTTCTGAGAATATTTCCTGAGACCAATATTGACAAATGTTTTGGCTCTTGATACTCTTTTTTATATTTGTGATAAGTGCTGCCAAATTCAAAAAATTTTAAATTATTGTTTTTCCTATTGATATTATATGAAATAGATTCTAATCCTCCAAACAACATAGATTGTCGCATTACCGATAAATCTGTACTCAATGCATTGAGCATGTTAACATTTCTTTCCTCATTCAAAGTCTCGGATGTTGCCACGTATTCAGGCTTTGTCAATGAATTGGCCATGGTTTCATAAAACCCTTTCCCTATCAGAAAATTTGCTGCTATATTTTCAATTTTATCTTTCGATATACCCTTTACATTATTAATAGAAGTAATTAACTTTTGAGGTATGACAACGTTATTATATCCATAAACTCTCAAAATTTCTTCCACTATATCTGCCTCTCTTGTAACATCTACGCGATAAGAAGGTATCGTTAACCCTAAACCGGATCTTGTTTGATTATTTATTTTGATGTCCAAGGAAGCCAAAATATTTTTTATTGTTTCCGTAGGAATTTCTTCTCCAATTAATTTATGCACCCTCTCATAAGATAAATGTACCTGAAAATCTTCGATCTTATTCGGATAAATATCAATAATATCTGACACAACGGTTCCATCTGCTATTTCACTAATTAAAAGAGCAGCACGTTTTAATGCAAATACAACTGCTTCCGGGTCTGTTCCTCTTTCAAATCTGAAAGATGCATCTGTATTGAGGGCGTGACGTTTTGCCGTTTTTCTAATAGATACTGCATTAAAATAGGCACTTTCTAAAAATATTGTTTTCGTATTTTCAGTAACCCCTGATTTCTCACCACCAAAAACACCAGCGATACACATTGGGTTATTCTCTCCATCACAAATCATAATATCATCTTCGTGCAGCTCTCTTTCTACACCATCTAAGGTTGTGAATTTTGTCCCTTGTGGTAAATTCTTAACAACAACTTTTTTTCCGCTTATCATGTCTGCATCAAAAGCATGTAGAGGTTGCCCAAGTCCATGAAGAATATAATTTGTAATATCAACAATATTATTGATCGGTTTCAATCCTATAGACCGTAATTTTTCAAGTAACCATTTTGGTGATTCAGTTACCTTAAGATCTGTAATCACAATACCCGCATATCGAGGAACCAATTTATTATTAGCTACTTCCACTTTTATCTTATAAGTACGCTCATCAATATGAAAATTACTTATCGGAGGTGTAATTAACTTTTTCTTAATTTTTTCTTGTTGTAATAATCCTGCATTAAGATCACGAGCAACACCTAAATGGCTCATTGCATCCGCTCTGTTCGGAGTCAAACCAATTTCAAAAATATGATCTGTTCGTATATCAAATAGTTTCTCTGCCGGGGTACCATTTTCTACATCAGTAGCTAATACTAAAATACCTTCGTGACTATTTCCTAACCCTAACTCATCTTCGGCGCAGATCATACCAAAACTAGATTCTCCTCTGATCTTTCCTTTTTTTATAGTAAAACTCTCACCGTCCTCTGCATATAATTTCGTTCCAATAGTGGCCACAGGTACTTTTTGTCCAACAGCAACATTAGGTGCTCCGCAAACAATTTGAACCGGATCTCCGTTGCCCAAATCCACATTAGCGATCTTTAATCTATCCGCATTAGGATGTTGAACACAAGACAGTACCTCACCCACAACTACACCCTTTAAACTGCCCTTTACAGTTTCAAAGGTTTCTATTCCTTCTACTTCCAACCCTAAATCGGTTAAAAGATTGCCAACTTTTTCAACTTCTAAATCAATTTTTAAAAATTCTTTAAGCCAACTGTATGATATTTTCACTTGTTTAAATTTTTGTGCGATGCAAAGATATACATTTGTAGGTTGTCGTAACAATAAGGCATGTAAGAAATTTATACGTTTTTTTAAGAGAATATTTTTTAAAATCTCATTAAAATCCCTATTTTGCAGGTAAAATTAAATTTGAAATGCCGAAAGAAATAAAACGATTATTTGACTTTGCCTATTACCAGCTGGAAAATCACAATTTAGAAAAATCTCTGGTGTCAAAAAGTAGTGGTGATTGGGTGTCAACTTCTTCAAAAGAATTTATTGACAAAGCGAATGCAATGAGCAGAGGATTATTGCGCTTAGGTATAAAACCCAAGGATAAGATAGCTGTAATTTCGTCGTCAAATCGTACTGAATGGAATGTGTTGGATGTTGCTGTATTGCAAATTGGAGCGGTTAACGTACCCATTTACCCAACAAGTTCAAAAGAAAATTACGAATATATTTTTAATCACGCAGAGGTTGTTCTTTGTTTTTTATCTGATGAAGAGCTCTTTGAAAAGGCCAGTGCTGTAAAAGCCAACGTACCAACTTTGAAAGAAATATATTCTTTCGATGTTATAAATAATTGTAAAAACTGGGAAGAAATTATAACATTAGGCAATGACCTATCCAATCAAGCCGGTGTAGATAATTTAAAGGATAATGTAAAAGCAGATGATCTGGCAACAATTATTTACACTTCCGGTACGACCGGAGTACCAAAAGGGGTTATGTTATCTCACCATAATGTTGTGACAAATGTAATCGATAGCCAACCAAGGTTACCACTTTCAGAAGGCAAAACTACAGTATTAAGTTTCTTGCCCGTTTGCCATATTTTTGAGAGGATGCTACATTACCTGTACATTTACAATGGTATAACCATCTATTATGCGGAATCGATAGAAAAAATATCCGAGAACATAAAAGAGGTCCAACCTAACTTTATGAGTGTCGTGCCACGTTTGCTGGAAAAAATATACGACAGTATTATTGCCAAAGGCACAGAACTTACAGGCATAAAGAAAATTTTGTTCTTCTGGGCAGTAGAATTAGGGTTGAAATACGAACCTTATGAGGCCAATGGATGGTTGTATGAAAAAAAATTAGCCTTAGCCAGTAAATTAATCTTTAGTAAATGGCGGGAGGCTCTGGGTGGTAAGTTAACAACCATGGTTTCCGGGAGCGCAGCTTTACAACCTAGACTGACAAGAATTTTTGCTGCTGCAGGAATGCAAGTTATGGAAGGATACGGTCTTACCGAAACTTCACCTGTAGTAACGGTTAACATGTACAAAGACAGATTTTTTAAAGTAGGATCTGTTGGAAAAGTAATCAACCGTGTTGAAGTTAAAATTGCGGAAGATGGTGAAATTTTAGTGAAAGGACCAAATGTAATGCAAGGCTATTACAAAGACCCTGAAAAGACTGCTTCCGTTATGACCGGTGATTATTTTCATACAGGAGATAAGGGTGAAATTGATGCACAAGGATTCCTGACGATTACCGGCAGGAAGAAAGAAATTTTTAAAACCTCAGGTGGAAAATATATTTCTCCCGTTCTATTGGAAAATGAAATGAAGGAATCCAGGTTTATAGAGCAAATACTGGTAATTGGTGAAGGGCAGAAAATGGCAGCCGCCATAGTACAACCTAATTTTGATTTTGTTAAAAATTGGGCCAAGATTCATGAGATTGATATAGGTGAAAGCCTGGAAGATATAGCTAATAATACGGAAGTACAGAACAGAATATGGGAAGAAATAGAAAATGGAAATAGAAATTTTGGAAAATGGGAAACTATAAAAAAAGTGGAACTCACACCAGAAATATGGTCGATTGAACTTGATTTATTAACGCCTACTTTCAAACCAAAAAGAGAGACTATCCTCAAGAGATACAAACATTTATACGATAAGATTTATAATTAATTAAACCTGATTTTTAGAAAGATCTAATGGAACACTTTATAGTATCGGCAAGAAAATATCGCCCGCAAAAATTCTCTGATGTAGTTGGTCAAGATGCTATTACCAACACCTTAGAGAATGCCATAAAAAATAATCATCTGGCTCAGGCATTGTTATTTACCGGGCCCAGAGGTGTAGGAAAAACCACTTGTGCAAGAATATTGGCAAAAATGATTAACCAGGAAAGTACGGAAGAACATCTCGAAGATGAAGATTTTGCTTTTAATATTTTTGAACTGGATGCAGCATCCAATAACTCTGTAGATGATATTAGAACTCTAACAGATCAAGTTAGAATTCCTCCGCAAACAGGGAAATACAAGGTGTATATAATCGATGAGGTGCATATGCTATCACAATCGGCATTTAATGCTTTTTTAAAAACACTGGAAGAACCTCCGGCTCATGCTATTTTTATATTGGCAACAACAGAGAAGCACAAAATAATTCCCACTATATTATCTCGTTGTCAAATATTCGATTTTAAACGAATTGGGGTTATCGATATAAAAAATTACTTAAAAAAAATAGCCAAAGATGAAAACGTTAATGCTGATGATGATGCACTTCATATTATTGCTCAAAAAGCAGACGGGGCATTGCGTGATGCACTTTCTATTTTTGATAGAGTTGTTAGCTTTTCAGGAGATAATTTAACGAGAATGGCTGTTACTCAAAATTTGAATGTTCTGGATTATGATGTTTACTTTGGCATCACCAAATTACTTCTAGATAATAACATTCCACAGGTATTATTACAATTTAATAAAGTATTGGATAATGGTTTTGACGGCCATCATTTTATAAGTGGACTGGCATCGCACTTTAGAGATCTACTGGTGGCAAAAGATGCTGCAACGGTCGCATTATTAGAAGTGGGTGACAGTGCAAAAAAGCAGTATTTAGAACAAGCACAGAGTGCTAATCTGAAATTCTTGTTAGAAGCAATTGATTTGGCCAACGATTGCGACTTAAAATATAAAACAAGTAAAAATCAGCGTTTGCTGGTTGAACTTAGCCTTATGAAATTGGCTTCGATCACATTTGATAAGCAAAAAAAAAAGTCTAAACAATTTATAATTCCTGCATCTTACTTTTTATCTGCTACCATCGAAGAGAAACTCGATGTGCCGGAAAAAATTATTGAAAATTCTGTACCCCAGGTGCCCTCAACTATATACATAGAAGAGGAAAAATCAGAATATAAAAAAACAGAGGAAATTATTATAGAAAAACAGGAACCTGAAGTTCCTGAACCAGCTAAAATTGAGCTTAAAAATGTCGTTAGAAGAAAATCCGCTCTATCTATATCCAGTATACAAAGAAATAAAATTGAAGAAGAGAATTTAAGAAACAAACAAAAACTAACAAAGAACATTGAAGAGTTACCAAAAGAATCCTTTAGCGAAGAAAAGTTTCTGGAAATTTGGAGTTCTTATGTTGAAAGTCTTCACAATAATGGAGAAAAAATCTTCGCTTCTCTCTTAAATGCAGATACTCCTAAGCTCAATAAAAATTTGATCGTGATATCGTATCCAAATCAAATGATGAAAAAAGAATTGAATAAGGTTAAATCAAGAGCTCTCAAGCATCTTCGAAAAGAATTAAACAATTATGATATAGATTTTAAGGTAATTGTAAACGAGGAAAATGAGAAAAATTTTGCTTACACACCGCAAGAAAAATACGACTTTTTAAAAAGCAAAAACAAATCGATTATAACTCTTAGAAAAACCTTTAATTTGGAACTATAAATTTAGATATTCCAATTCATTTGCTATTTTAGCTAAATCAAACCAATAAATTTGGATTTAAATACGTTTTTAATATATACAATAGGGTTTTTGTTTGTTGCTATTGCAGCTAGCCAAATTGCGAAATTATTTCAAAAAATAAAGTTCCCGCTAATTACTGGTTTCATAATTACCGGTCTCATTGCGGGATCCTCATTTCTAAATTTTATTACTCCAACTGCTGTTCAGAACTTGAATTTTTTAAATGAAATCGCCTTGGCAATAATAGCCTTTTCTGCGGGGGCAGAATTATATTTAGATGATTTGCGCAGTAGGTTAAAGAGCATTAAGTGGATGACTATTGGCCAATTAGTGATCACCTTTGTTTTAACCAGTGTCGCAGTCTTTTTGGTGGCAGATAGAATTCCTTTTATGTCAGAAATGAATACGGAATCCAAACTTGCCGTTTCCATTTTGTTCGGAACTATTTTTGTTGCGAGATCTCCATCATCTGCCATCGCAGTTATTAACGAAATGAGAGCAAACGGACCTTTTACCAAAACAGTTATGGGGGTGACAGTATTAAAGGATGTATTGGTAATTATTTTATTTGCCATTAGTTTTTCCATTGCTAAAGCATTGATCAATGGGGAAGAAATGGGAATCTCATTTATAGCGATATTATTTATAGAATTAATAATTTCTTTTTCAATTGGATATTTGATAGGTAAAGTTTTAGAAATTCCATTTTTATTAAGTGCCAACAGTAAAATTAAAGGTGTTGCCATTATTTTAATTGGGTACAGTGTCTATATTTTTTCACATTATATCAAGGCAAATTCAGTAATTTGGTTGAATCACGAAGTAATTTTAGAGCCTCTTTTAATGACCATAATTGGTAGCTTTGTACTTACGAACTACAGTAAACATCGTGTTGAGTTTAGAGAGATCTTAGAAGAAATTAGTCCAACCATTTATATAATTTTCTTTACCCTTACCGGAGCTTCTTTATCATTTCAAACATTAATGAACGTTTTTGGTATAGCCGTGGCTTTATTTTTCTTACGATTATTTACGATGTTTCTGGGAGGAATTTTTGGCGTAACGGCGGTAAAAGATCCAAAAAAATACACGTTTATTGCTTGGATGCCTTATCTCACCCAAGCAGGTGTTGCTCTGGGCTTAGCAACTATAATTTCAGAAGAATTTGCCGTATGGGGTCATGAGTTTGAAACTATTATTATTGCCATTATTGTGATAAATCAATTGGTTGGTCCTCCTTTGTTCAAATGGACACTTAACTATGTCAAAGAAAGTCATTTACGTGCTAAAATGGAACCTCTTCAAAGCACAAGGGATGCAATTATATTTGGTATTGAAAATCAATCGATCGCACTTGCAAATCAACTTCAAAAACACAATTGGAAATCGAGATTGGTATCTCTGGAAAAATTTGATGCGAACGGGTCTAATGATTTTGAGATCATTGACAATTTTGTTCCTTCAGTTAAAAATTTTAAAAAGCTTGAATTTGATAAAACGGAAGCGGTAGTTCTAATGCTTTCCGATGAGGTAAATTATGAGCTTGCTGAATTCATTTATGAAAATATCGGAATCAAAGATGTTATTGTTCGCTTGAACAATCGTGAAAATTTTGAAAAATTCCACAAATTAGGGACTTTAATTATCGAGCCTATGACGGCTATGGTAAGTTTGCTAGATCATTTTGTAAGATCACCTAATGCGGCTTCGCTGTTGTTGGGGATGGACGAAGGACAAGACACGATGGATATTGAAATCAAAAACAGAGATATTCATGGGCTTAGAATTAGAGAATTACGCCTACCAACCGATATTATTATTTTATCCATTAAACGTAAAGGTCAGTTACTAATAACACATGGTTATACTCGCTTAAGACTTGGCGATGAAATAACATTGGTTGGAAGTCCGAAAAGTTTAGAAGACACTAAATTTAAATTTGACACTTAAGGTGGGTACTAAAAATTCATTCACATCAAAATTTTTAGAGTTTTTCAGAGACAATTAAAATTTTTGAAGTACTATCGGGATAATACAATAAAATTTTAGGAAGCATATGGAAAACTATGGAAACCCTGATGGGAACAAAGATAACAAACAATCTGTTTCGTTATATTTTACGATCTTTGAATCTAAATTATACTGAATATGTTAGGACTTAAATTTGAAACCGAAACATCCTGGGCCGAAATTGCAAAAGATGATCTACAGCAAATTTTGACAGACCATGCTTTTGCCGAGCAAAAAGCAGCTTCCAATGCTGTATCTATTATCATAAATTATTCTGAAGAAACAGAAATGGTAAAGGCTATGAGTGATATTGCGATTGAAGAAATGGAGCATTTTAAAATGGTGCATCTTCTGATGATCAAAAGAGGGATGGTCTTAGGCCGGGAACAGAAAAATGACTATGCAAAGCATTTACACGGTTTCTTTACTAAAACCAAGGACAGATTGGATGCACTTATCCAGCGATTACTGATTGCGGCATTAATAGAAGCACGAAGTTGCGAGCGGTTCAAAGTATTTTCAGAGAATTTAGAAGATCGCGAATTGTCTGATTTTTACAAAGAATTAATGGTTTCTGAGGCAAATCATTATACTACCTTTCTCGGTTTTGCTCGTCAATATCAGGATAGGAAAGTAGTGGATAAAAAATGGCAGGGGCTTTTAGATTATGAAGCTGAGTTCATGAAAAAAAGAGGCGTAAAACCCAAAGTGCATGGGTGAAAGACCTCTTTTCACATCAACTAATTAAATAAATTATTTAAAAAACTCTATACTTAAGGGGTAATTTGGCATTTCGCCGTTGTTCGCTTTTATGGCATTAATAATTGGAAAAATTAAACAGGCAAAACCAATTAAGATCAATCCTAATAAACCCAAACCAATCAACAATATCAATGGTACACAAATAATGGCATATACAAACATGCTTAATTGAAAATTCATGATCGCCTTGCCGTGTTCATCCATATCATAAATCTTGTCCTTATTCACGACCCATATAACTAATGGCACTATAAATCCACCGAATCCAGTTACCAGATCCAATAACTGACTTAAATGTGTAAGGACTATGGTTTGTCTGTCTTCTTTCATTATTTTATTTTTTTATAGGACGCAAATGTCATCTGTTTGTTACAATACCCTAAATTATGATATCTTACGTAACTTCGCAAAATAATTTATTAAATAATGCATCAAAACTACGCGGTCAAGAATGACACAATTATAGCACTGGCCACTTCATCAGGGGTCGGAGCAATTGCAGTGATACGTCTTTCCGGCGAAAACTCTATTAAAATTGTAAATGAATATTTCCGTTCAAAATTTGGCTCAAAAGATCTAACTGCAGTAAAGTCGCATACGGTTCATCTGGGTGACATCCTAGAAAATAAAAATATTATTGATGAAGTATTGGTTTCGGTTTTTAAAGGTCCAAATTCATACACAGGAGAAAATGTGGTAGAAATAAGCTGTCATGGCTCTGTCTATGTCCAACAAGAAATTTTGCAATTATTCTTAAAAAACGATGTTCGCCATGCCGATGCGGGTGAATTTACATTGCGTGCTTTTATCAATGGAAAAATGGATCTAAGTCAGGCAGAGGCTGTTGCCGATCTTATCGCTTCAGATTCAAAAGCCTCTCATCAAATTGCCATGCAACAGATGCGTGGTGGTTTTTCATCTGAAATTGCCTTGCTTAGAGAACAACTTTTGAATTTTGCATCTCTCATAGAGTTAGAGTTGGATTTCGCAGAGGAAGATGTAGAATTTGCAGACAGAAAACAATTTCAAGAATTAATTAGCAAGATCAGCACTGTTTTAAAACGATTGATCGATTCGTTTGCTCTGGGGAACGTATTTAAGAATGGTATCCCAATTGCTATTGTGGGAGAGCCAAATGTAGGGAAATCTACTCTGCTCAACGCCCTTTTAAATGAAGAAAAGGCTATTGTTTCAGAAATTCCGGGGACTACTCGGGATGCCATTGAGGATGAGATTATAATTAATGGCGTAGCTTTTCGGTTTATAGATACCGCCGGAATTAGAGATACTAAAGATATTGTTGAGAGTATCGGCATAAAGAAAACCTTCGAAAATATTGAGAAAGCACAACTTGTATTGCATCTGGTGGATGCAAATAAGATAAAAGACAAAAGAACCAAGAGAAAAGAAAAAAGACAAAAGAACCAAGATTTCAATATTAGAGAAAATATACAAGCATTAAGAAATAAATATCCGAATAAAAAAATACTCACAATAATAAATAAGGTGGATTTATTATCTGATGAGGAAAACTCAAAACTCATAAACGAAACCATCAGGTCTCAACCCGATAACGATCGAGACTCAAAACTCATACTCCTCTCTGCCAAAAACAAAACCGGAATAGACACTTTAATGCAAAATCTAACTGATTTAGCAAATATTGGTGCCTTGAGTGATAATGAAATCATAGTGAGTAATAGCCGTCATTTCGAAGCGCTCAATAATGCATTGAATTCACTTCAAGAAGTGCAAAAAGGGTTAGATAATAATATCTCTTCTGATCTTTTTGCTATTGATATACGCCAGGCCTTGTACTATCTAGGTGAAATTACGGGGGAGATCACAACCGAAGATCTATTGGGAAATATCTTTGCTAATTTCTGTATCGGAAAGTAACCTACATTATTGCACAAATAAACAAAATACATTTATTTAATTAAATCCCTTTAATTAGGGATTTTTTTGTACCTTTATTTTAAATAGGTGATAAGTAAGGGTTGTTCATTATTTAAATATTTGTACCTTATTTGTACCTTTTAGTATTATAAATTGAAATATCGGGTTATACCGATTTATTTTTGCAACATCTTGCAACATACAGCAACATCATGCACTAATAAGCAACCTTTAGCACCATGAGTAGCAATATTAGAGTTCAAAAAATATGTCAACACTGCGGAGATGAGTTTACTGCAAAAACGACAGTTACAAAATATTGTGGTGATAGGTGCGCTAAACGTGCCTATAAAGAGCGTAAAAAGCAAGAAAAGATAGACGACAGCAACAAAAATACTCTGAGAATCACTACCCTACCCTTTGAACAATTAAAAGCAAAAGAATTTTTAACCATTGCTGAAGCATGTAAATTAATTTCGGTTAGCCGATGGACTATTTGGCGTAAAATTAAACATAATGAAATACAGGCTTCAAAAATTGGCAGCAGGATAATAATTAAACGTACTGATCTAGATAAGTTTTTAACATCAAATCAATGATAACTAAGGTAACATTAAAACAAAAGTCAATATCTAAAGGTC
>DAOUPU010000201.1 GCA_030625995.1 Flavobacteriaceae bacterium | reverse complement strand
TCATGTTGTAGGTAAAGGATGGTCTACTGGAATGGTGCACTTTTTTTTTCCGGTAGAGGATGATTACCAAACTTACTTCGATAAAACAACAATACAACCACAACATTTTATAAGAAAAGTAAATGAAGGCGGTTATACCATGAACAGAGAAATTTTCTTTAATTATGATAGTGCACAGGCCAAAGTGGTTGATCATAAAAGAGATACAATAAAGTATTTTGAAATACATAAGGATATCCAGGATATGGTCTCCGCCCTCTATCTTCTTAGAACAAAAGATTTGAGCCTTCTAAAAGAAGGGGAAACAATTGACATGGATATTTTTTTCGACGGAGAAATAAATAATTTCAAATTAAAACTAATTGGTAGAGAGCAATTGAAATTCCAGTTTGGGACAGTAAATACATTAGTTTTTAAACCCTTCGTTCAAGTAGGTAGAGTTTTTAAAGAAAACGAAAGTGTTACGCTTTGGGTTACAGATGACAAGAATAAGCTGCCCCTTAAAATTAAAGCTTCTATACTTGTTGGCTCGTTAAAAGCAGAATTATATGAATATAAGGGTTTGGCCAATTATTTTCCCATTATTTTTAACTAAATTATAACTCTTGTTTTTTGTAAAATCAATAGATTTGCAAAACGTTTAAACAAAAAAATTTAAGTGAAAAATATTATAGTTATTCTTTTGGGATTAGTGGTTCTGCAATCCTGTAAAAAAGATACGGCTGCTTTAACAGAAGTAATTGAAAAAGAAATAGAAGTAAAACCGGTAATAATTGAAGAGTTCGGTTATATTCTTAATAATTATAAAGTAATAAAAGACACTATTGAAAGTGGAGAGAGTTTTGGGGAAATATTAGAACGAAACCACGTTGATTTCCCGGAAATTTATAAAATAGCTGCAGCGGCAAAAGATACTTTTGATATTAGAAAGTTAAGAGCAGGGAAACCTTATATGATCTTGGCCAAACAGGACACCACAGAAAAAGCACAAGTTTTCATTTACCAACCGAATAAAGTGGAATATCTTATTGTAGATTTCACCGATTCTGTTCAAACAACTTTTGGAAGAAAAAAGGTTAAAACTGTCGTTAAATCAGCATCAGGCATCATAGAATCCTCTCTCTCAGAGGCAATTGGAAGTCAAGACTTAAATTATATTCTCGCCTTGGAAATGGCTGATATTTATGCCTGGACCATAGATTTTCATCACTTACAAAAAGGAGATAATTTTAAATTGATCTATGAAGAAAAGTTTATTGACGATACGACTTCCGTAGGAATAGGAAATATCACAGCGGCCTATTTTGAGCATAAGAATCACCCTATCTATGCTTTTAATTTTATTACCGATTCTGTTAAAAAGGTAAATGACTACTATGATGAAAATGCGAAGACACTAAGACGGAAATTTTTAAAATCGCCTATAAAATTTAGTAGAGTCTCCTCCAGATATAATTTAAGACGAAGGATAAAACATTATGGATATAAGGTACGCCCTCATAAAGGCACTGATTTTGCTGCCAATATTGGAACGCCAATTAGAAGTACTGCAAATGGCACAGTTACAGAATCTCGTTATAAAGGTGCAAATGGTAATTATGTGAAAATTAAACACAACAGCACCTATTCAACGCAATATTTACACATGAAAAAAAGAGCTGTTAAAAGAGGGGATTATGTCAAGCAAGGGGATATAATAGGATATGTTGGAATGACAGGTAGTACGGCAGGACCGCATGTTTGTTATAGATTTTGGAAAAATGGAAGACAGGTCGATCCCTTTAGAGAAAAGCTTCCTACAGCTGAGCCAATTAAAGAAAATTTGATAGATGATTATTTTATATTTATCGCACCATTAAAGGAGCAAATAGACAGCATTCCAACACAAGTGATCGAAACGGCAATAGTACTTAATTAACACATCCATTTTTTCGATAAAACTCTGTTATAAGAACGATTCAAAAAAAAACATTATGGCTCTCATAAATACCAATCCTACTAAAACAAAGTCGTGGAAAAAATTACAAGCTCATTTCGAAGAAATGAGAGATGTAGAGATGAAAACTCTCTTCCAAAAGGATGGCAATAGAAAGAATAATTTCAGCTTGTCCTTCGATGAAATTGATCTTGATTATTCTAAAAACAGAATCACTGAGGAAACCCTGAATCTTTTACTCCAACTCGCTCAGGAAACTCAATTATCCGATGCCATAACTAAATATTTCAATGGGGATAAAATTAATGTAACGGAGGATAGATCCGTTCTGCATACTGCCTTACGAAATCAAAATAATAACGCCATTAAAGTTGACGGGGATGATGTGATGCCTGAAGTAAGACAGGCCTTAGAAAAAATAAGATCCTTTAGCGATAATGTCATCAATGGGTCTTATAAGGGGTACACTGGGGAAAAAATAACCGATATAGTTAATATTGGAATTGGTGGTTCGGATCTTGGGCCTAGAATGGTAGTGGAGGCTCTTTATTATTACAAAAATCATTTTCATACCCATTTTGTTTCAAATATTGATGGCGATCATATAAGTGAGATTTTAAAGAATTTAAACCCCGAAACAACTCTTTTTGTAATTGTCTCAAAAACATTTACTACACAAGAAACATTGACAAATGCAGAAACTATTAAAAAATGGTTCTTGGAAAAAGCCACTGAGAGTGATATAAAACACAATTTTGTAGCTGTTTCTACCAATCTATCTATGGTAAAAGAATTTGGTATTGCGGATGAAAATGTCTTCCCTATGTGGAATTGGGTGGGTGGCAGATATTCACTTTGGAGTGCGGTAGGATTGTCGATCAGTCTATCCATTGGATATAATAATTTCGATGCTTTTTTAAAAGGTGCCTTTGATATGGATGAACATTTTAGAAAAACATCTTTCGAAAATAATATGCCGGTAATTCTGGCTTTGTTGACTATATGGTATAATAATTTTTTCGATACTGATTCTGAAGTTGTAATACCATACTCTCAATATTTAGAAAAGCTCCCTCCTTTTTTACAGCAATTATCCATGGAAAGTAATGGTAAATCTGTAGATCGGGACGGAAATAAGGTTGATTATCAAACAGGTAACATAATTTGGGGAAATACGGGCACCAATGTGCAACATGCCTTCATGCAGCTCGTTCACCAAGGAACCAAAATAATACCGGTAGATTTCATTGGTTTTGAGGAGCCCTTACACGGTTTGAAGGATCATCATGAAAAATTAATGGCGAACTATTATGGCCAGGCAGAAGCACTTTATAGTGGAAAAACAAAAGAAGAAGTGCAACTCGACATGAAATTTAATGGGAATGCAGAAAATATTAATCAACTGTTACCTTTTAAAGTTTTCGAAGGAAACAAACCATCAAATGCTTTTCTAATAAAAAAATTAACTCCTAAAAATCTAGGGTCATTAATTGCCCTGTATGAACATAAAACCTTTGTTCAGGGAGTGATCTGGAACATCTATAGTTTTGACCAGTTTGGTGTGGAATTAGGAAAAGAATTGGCCAATAAATTTTTAGTTAATTAAATGTTAAGAGTTGTTAATATTATACTAAAAAAACCAGTCATTTCTTAACCTGTAAAAGATAAAATTATATTACTTTTGGGCAATTATTAACTCAAAATAATATAATGAAAAAACTATTAAACTTTGTAATGGTGGTAGGGTTTACCCTTCTCTCTACATCCATTTTTGCACAATCGAAAGTTGAAGGAACTGTTCTTGACGAATCCGGTATATTGCCTGGGGCTTCTATTGTTGAAAAAGGTACAGCAAACGGGACTACTACCGATTTTGACGGGCACTTTTCACTGGAAGTGAGAGGGACAGCAGAGATTGAAATTTCCTTTGTTGGTTATAAAACCAAAACAATTCTAGTAACAGGCGACATTGACCTAGGCGAAATATCCTTAGAAGTTGATGACAATGTTCTGGAAGAAGTATTTATTACCGGTACAGTCGATCTTGCAAAAGACCGTGAAACGCCGGTTGCGGTATCAACAATTACCGCAATTGATATCCAAAAAAATCTTGGAACACAAGAACTTCCGGAATTATTGAATAACACACCTTCTGTTTATGCAACAAAACAAGGTGGTGGATTTGGTGATTCACGTATCAATATTCGTGGTTTTGACCAAAGAAACACAGCGGTTTTGATCAATGGACAACCTGTAAATGATATGGAAAATGGATGGGTATACTGGTCAAACTGGGCCGGATTAGCAGATGTTACCTCCGCCATGCAAGTTCAACGTGGATTAGGTGCATCAAAATTGGCTATTGCTTCTGTTGGTGGTACTATTAATGTTGTAACAAAATCTTCCAATGTATCTGAAGGTGGAACAGTTTCGGCTACGGTAGGAAATGACTCTTATCAAAAGTATGTGGCAAGCTATAATACCGGAATTATGAAAAGTGGATTTTCATTCAGTATATTACTAAGCTCTTTTCAAGGTGATGGGTATATAGACGGAACCAAAGGTGCCGGCTCAAACTATTTTATTGGTTTAGGATACGAGATCAAT
>DAOUPU010000070.1 GCA_030625995.1 Flavobacteriaceae bacterium | reverse complement strand
ATCGCCTACCATGGCTTCTCCATAAACATTTAAAAAATGTTGTGCTGGCAACCAACCGTAGTTTTCTACTTTTGCCTGAATCGATTTAATATAATTATTTACATGTTCAGGTGCGATCAGCGTCAATAGAGGATGTTGTGTTCGGTATGTATCCCAACAGGAGAACGAACCATAGAAATCATAATTTTTTGCCTCATGAATCTTTCCATCCGAACCGAAATATTTTCCATCAACATCTTGTGAAATATACTGTGCAAGCAGAGAATGGTATAGAGCCGAGTAAAAAACTTCCTTTTGATCCTTATCATTTGTTTTAATTGTAATTTTTGACAATTCTTTATTCCAAATACTCGTGGCATTATTTCTTACCTTATCAAAATCCCAATCTGGTATTTCCTGATCGAGATTTTTTCGAGCACCTTCAACACTCGTATAAGATATACCTACTTTTATTAGAATTTGCTCGTCTTTCTCTGTATTGTACTGAACAAAGGCTCCTATTTTATTTCCTGCTTCAGCATTTTTATATGGAAAAATGCTGCCATCCGATTCCGGGGTCTTGTAACTTGCATCAAATGTTCCATAATATAAAAAAGGTTTACTGAATTCGGCTGCGAAATACACCTTGCCTAATCCGGCGCCTTTTGTACCTTCAATGCGATTGTTATTTATGATTTTAAGATCGGATAACTCTCCTTTTGTCATATCACCAATTTGATGACCGACATCTAAAATAATTCTGGCATTATCTGTTTTCGGGAATGTATACCTGTGAAAACCAGCCCTTTTTGTGGAGGTTAATTCTGCTTTTACATTGTAATCTTTCAATAACACAGAATAATATCCGGGGGTTGCGGTTTCATCAGCATGATCAAATCTCGAACGATATCCTTTGTCAGGATCGTTAAGTGGGCCCGGAACAATTTGTAATTTGTTTCCTACAGTAGGCATTAGTAATATTTCTCCGCCATTTACCATTCCAACACCACTCCAGTGTGTATGACTAAATCCCATAATGGAACTTTCCTGATAAATATAACCTGCGGCATAGGTCCACCCTTCAGTATAAATATCAGGGCTTAAATGTACCAAAGCATTTGGAAGACTTGCACCTGGAAAAGTATGACCAAAAAAATCCGTTCCTAAAAAAGGGTTAACATACTTTGTTAAATCCTTAGAGTTAATTTTTTGGATCGATAGTGATTCATCTGTTTTATTGCATCCAACCAATGTTATCGCAAGGCCGATAAAAATAAATTTAAAAAGATTTTTCATGATATCTTAACTTAAAATACAAACTTATAATTATTAAAATAAATGACAGGTTAATATATGATGCATATTGAATAAAATAACGGAAATAAACACAGTATAATCGCGCTTATTATTGAAAAATAAGGTTCGCAAAATTAGTTTATTCATTAAAGGGTTTTTTATATATTTTTATAGAGTATAAAGTCAAAATGAGTTTAGATCTTTTGGCCTCAATAATAATTAATATTAACAGACTATTCATTATGAAATTAATTCGGCTCTTATTCCTTATCGTAAGTATTATTATACTTGCCTCATGTCAACCTACCAATGATAATATTGGAGATTTTAAATTATTGCCTTTACCTCAACATTTTGAAATAACCGGGGTAAGTTCCTTAAGATATAAGAATATTCAGAGTTATTTTTCGCAAGTAAGAATCGATCTGCCAAAAGTTGGGAAATTGTTAAACACTATACAACCGATAGAGGTGAGATCGGAAGCTCAAATTATTTATCGTATTGATGAAACTCAGGATTTGCCTAAGGAAGGATATACACTTGAGATCACAAAAAATAAAATAAATATCACGGGTAAAGATAAAGCAGGATTACTTTATGCATTTATGACACTTGAACAACTAATGGAAGATGCAAAGGAACAGGATGTGTTTTTACCACTATGCAGTATTAAAGATTTTCCTTTACTTTCTTATAGAGCCATACATCTTGACGTTAAGCATCATTTAGAAAAGAAGGATTATTACTATAAATTGTTCGATAAATTGGCAAGATATAAGGTCAATGCCGTTCTTGTTGAAATGGAAGATAAGCTAAAGTACAAACGTCAGCCTGAAGTTGGCTCGGCAGATGCACTAAGTATTGACGAATGGATAGAACTAAGCAATTATGCGAATGAAAGAAATATTGAAATAAGTCCTTTGATTCAGGGTTTAGGGCATGTATCGTTTATTTTGAAGCACGACAAATACAAAGATCTGCGCGATGACCCCAAAAGTGATTGGGCTTTTAATCCTCTGGATCCAAAAACATATGAGGTACAATTTGATCTATACCTTGATGCAATAGAAGCGACACCACATGGAAAATATTTGCATATTGGCGGTGATGAGGTACATACTACAGGCCGAAATAGTGGTAAATCGGCTCTGGAATTACAATTGATATGGTTAAATAAGGTAAGTAAATTCGCTGAAGAGCATGGTCGTATACCCATATTTTGGGATGACATGCCTTTAAAAGAAGCAGGAGTTTATAAAGCTATGTTCGATACCAAATTGACAGAACAAGAAGTGGACGCTTTATGGGAAAAGAACGAATACAAATTAATAGAATTTTTGGATCAATTTCCAAAAAACTGTATTTATATGCGATGGAATTACAGTTCATCTCAGGCCATAGGAAATGGTAAGGCGATGGAATGGTTTCGCAAAAATGGGATGCAGGTAATGGGAGCTACAGCAGGTCAAACCAGATGGGTTTTAATGCCTCAGAATGAAAGCAATATGGATAATATTAAAACTTTCGCGATGAGTTCCATAAACAATGGCCTCAAAGGTTTGCTTTTGACCTTGTGGGATGATGATTCGCCCCATTTTGAACTTTACAACCGGGGGATCATTGCTTTTTCAGAATATACCTGGTCAGGTGAGAAAAGGACCAAAAGCAAGATCAAATCAGCTTACCGTCAACGAGAGTTTTCAGGCACCTTGTCAGATCCTGAATATGCTTTTATAGACCAATTGGAAGAGCCCGTGGCTTTTTGGAAAAATGCTTTTTTAATAGGGAATAAGCGCAATTACTTAAAAAAAATGGATAGGCCTGTACAAGAAGGGGTTATAGATCTGCCAGATAAAAATAATAAAGGAAGATGGGCGGAAAAATACGCTAAACGACTTGACCAAGCAGCATTGGTTAAACAGGAATGTGATGCTATTCGTATAAAGATCACTAAAATGAAATCACTGGCTATTCGCAACAATTTTACCCTTGAAATTTATGAACAAGTAAATGAGATGGTTCAATTTACGGCGAACATGCTTTTAGCCTTAAAAGATTATGATACAGCACAAAATAAACAAGAAGAATCAGAAGCTTTAGAACAAATAGGGGAGTTTTCCGAGAAATTTAAGGTAGCAAGACGGAATCTTGAAACGGTATACGGAAAATCACGAATACTGATAAAACCAAATGATTATATACTTGATAAGGATCATCATTCTCATTTGGCAAACCAGACAATTTCATTTGATTGGCAATTTTATGCCGAGATGCTATTTTTGGACAAAGTAAAGAACGAATTGTAGTGAGGTTTTTTATTCACCGGGTGACTTCGAGTCACCCGGTGAATTAGGTTAAAAAATAATGCATATTGTATAAAATAAAGGAATAAATTGAACAGTCTTGGACTTATATTTGTGAGGAATGACACCCGAATAGCTATCGGGATAAAATTTTTTAGTACTATGCAAAATAAAATCAATAATTCTGTCCTGTTTTTATTAATCATCGCTTTTTTTAGTTTTTCATTGACAGCGCAAGAGAAAAACCTAAAAACTTCTTTTATTTTTCCATTTCAGGAATTACATGTACACAGCAGTTCAATAATTGAATTGCCAAACGGAGATATGATGGCGTGTTGGTTTGAAGGTTCGGGCGAGCGTAAAGCGAATGACGTTCAGGTGAAAGGGGCGAGATTAAAAAAAGGAAAAACAGAATGGAGTGCACCCTTTTTAATGGCAGATACCCCGGGGCAACCTGATTGTAATCCTGTGCTATTTGTAGATAACAACAATAAATTAATTCTCTATTGGGTGGTTGTCCAAGCCAATCAGTGGGAAAATTCTGTATTAAAGTATAGATCCTCAACGGATTATTTAAAAAAAGGGGCTCCTAATTGGAATTGGCAGGATGTTATTTTATTAAAACCCGGTGATGAATTCCCGGAAACAATAAAAACTAAATTTTCATCCATGAAATCAAGGGATCTGGCCTGGGCAGAATATGCTCCCCAATATGAAAAAATGATCTATGAGGCTGCGAAAGATAAAAAGAAAAGAGAAACCGGATGGATGTCAAGGATACATCCGGTGATTCTACCAAGTGGCAGAATTCTGTTGCCATTGTATTCTGATGGATATAATTTATCACTGATAGCGATTTCTGACGATGAGGGGGTATCGTGGAAGCCTAGTTTGCCAATTGTAGGATATGGAAATATACAACCTTCTATTGTTCAGAAAAAAGACGGTTCCCTTGTGGCATTTATGAGGGATAATGGAGATGCTCCAGGAAAGATTTTAAAAAGTACTTCAATAGATGACGGATACACCTGGACAGCAGCAGAAAAATCTGATATCATTAATCCGGGAACAAGTGTTGACGCTATTAAATTGAAGGATGGTAACTGGGTGATAGTGTATAATGATTTGGAATCGGATAGATACAGCGTGGCGGTTAGCCTGTCTGATGATGAAGGGCAAACATGGAAATGGACAAAACGTCTCGAAAGAGATGATAGCAGAAAGGGATCTTTTTCTTATCCTTCAGTTATCCAGACAAAGGATGGCTTGATCCATGTTTCGTATTCTTATCGAATAGGAGAAGATAAAAAGACTATTAAAGTTGTTACTTTCAATTCTGAATGGGTGAAAGAATAAATGTACTTTTAAGATTATCGTAAGGAATTACGGTCTTGAATTGTTGATTGATTTTGACTTTTAAGAAAAATTAGTATAATTTAGTTATTTAAAAATCAAACATATATAATTAACTTAATCTTTTCCCAATGAAAAATTTATCACGTAGAACCTTCTTAAAATCTTCTTCTGCTGCTACAATAGGAGCAATGATAATTCCCAATCTATTGAGCTTTTCTCCTAATAACAGATTAAATTTTGCAGTTATTGGAGTTGGTGGTCGCGGACATGCAAATTGGAGCAAGGTTCCCGGTGAGAACATTGTTGCTATGTGTGATGTTGATGACATGCGTGCTGCAGAGGGGTTTAAAGCCTACCCAAAAGCAAAGAAGTATAAAGATTTCAGGAAAATGTTTGATGAAATGTCCAATCAGATAGATGCGGTGATCATTTCAACACCCGATCATACACACTTTCCTGCTACTATGGCAGCAATGCAATTAGGCAAGCACGTATATGTTGAAAAGCCTTTGGCACATAATATATGGGAGTTGCGTACTCTAAAAAAAGCTGCTAAATATTATGGGGTTATTTCTCAAATGGGAAATCAGGGACATACAACAAACGGTATCCGATTAATAAAAGAGTGGTATGATGCAGGTATTCTTGGTCAAGTGAAAGAAGTTCATGCTTGGCGAGGCAGTAAAATTACCTTTAAACCGGGTGGATATTTTACAAAACCTAGTAGTTTTCCTCCACCGGCAAATGAAGTACCAAAAAACCTTGATTGGGATCTTTGGTTGGGCCCCGCAGCTGAAAGACCTTTTAATACAGCCTATGCTCCAAAATCATGGAGAGGATTTTATGATTTTGGAAATGGAATGTTAGGCGATTGGGCATGCCACACCCTGGATGGTCCATTTTGGTCGCTTGATCTTGGAATGCCAAAAACAGTGGAAGGAATTGTACCGGACCCTGTTCCGGATCACAGTTTTATGCCTGCAGAATCTGTTGTAAAATATAAATTTGACGCTCGTGGTGATAAGGTACCGGTGTCCTTGACATGGCATGAAGATGGAAAAAAACCTAAAATCAGGAAGGATTGGGGAATTGATGAATTGCCTGATTCAGGTATGATCATGATTGGTGAAAAGAAAACCTTAATTACCGGTGGCAGGCCAAATGATCCAAAACTAATTGTTTCCGATGAGGAGTGGAAGGAGTTTTTGAAAAATGCTCCGGAAAAAACAATTAAGAGAATTGGAGAAGAAAAACCGGTACAGGAATGGCTTGATGCGATTAAGAATAATACACTCCCGGGATCTAATTTTGATTATGCGGCCAGTTTGACAGAAATGGCTCTTATTGGAGTGATGGCACAAAGATTTGCTTCCCGTTTAGAATATGATGCTAAAAACATGAAAGTAACCAATCGACCGGATCTGGATGCATATATTAAAGAACCTGTACGTAAAGGTTGGTCGTATGGAGAAGATCTTTGGTAATAGAAAATGAAATGCATAATTAGGGTTTAAATGAGATCGTGCTTTAAGGATATAATAATTTTAATTAATCGGTAATGGTATCTCAGATAAAGATTCTGCAAATCAAACTATTGTTTTTAGTTCCACTTATTTTTTTTACACAATGTCAATCCAATGAAAATATTGAGGAGTTTTCATGGCCGGAAGCAAAATCGGTAAACAAACCAGGTACTTATTGGTGGTGGATGGGCAGTGCCGTGGATAAAAAAAATCTAAGCTATAACCTCGAAACTCTGGCAGATGCTGGCATTGGAAATGTTCATATTATTCCAATTTATGGAGTTGAGGGGGAGGAAGATAAATATATTGATTTCCTGAATCCAAAATGGATGGATATGCTTGAGTTTACCGTTGCAGAAGCTAGTAAACTAGGGATGAATGTTGATATGAGCACTACAACCGGTTGGCCATTTGGCGGATCTCATATAAGCCCCACTCATGCTGCGTCTAAATTTGAATTCGAAAAAATTAGTCTTTCTGGAAACGAGAGTATAATTAAACAGTTGGATAAAAATAATTTAGAAACTGTAATTGCATTTTCTAATGAAGGCAAAAACATCCACCTTACCGATAAAATAACTAATGAAGGTCTATTGAACTGGACGGCACCATTGGGGCAATGGGATATTTATTTTACTTATAAAAAAGGAACGGGCCAAAAGGTAAAAAGAGCGGCCCCGGGAAATATTGGTCTCGTTCTGGATCCTTTTTCATCAAAGGGGTTGGATTATTATTTAGAAAGATATAATAAGGCTTTTGCTCAAAAGCAAGATATACATCTCCGTGCTCAATATCATGATTCTTATGAATATTACCATGCAACCTGGACAAACAACTTTTTTGATCGATTTGAAGATAAAAACAACTATGATCTAAGAAATTACTTGCCAAATCTATTGGATACAGCTAAAATGAATTCTTATATAAAAGCAGATTACAGACGTACTCTTGCCGACTTTCATTTAGAGTATATTGAAAAATGGAGTAACTGGTCGCATCAAAAAGGTTGGATAACTAGGAATCAGGCCCATGGAGCACCGGGAAATCTGTTGGATCTATATGCGGCTTCGGACATCCCGGAAACAGAAACCTTCGGATCTAGAAGATTTAAGATTCCTGGGATGAGGTATGTCAAAGAGAATAATTCTACAAGTGAACCACCAAATCCATTGATACTAAAATTTGCATCTTCGGCTGCACATATAGCCGGTAAAAATCTGGTTGCGTCAGAAACCGGAACCTGGTTACGCGACCATTATAAATCATCATTATCACAGATCAAGCCGGAAATTGATGAACTTTTCTTTAGCGGAATAAATCATATTTTTTATCATGGAAATGCGTATTCTCCGAGAGAGGCGCAATGGCCCGGTTGGATATTCTATGCCTCTACCCACTTTGAAAAAGAGAATGCCTTCTGGAATGATTTTTCTGAACTTAATCATTACATTACAAGATGTCAATCAATATTACAAGCGGGGAAGCCATCAAATGATATACTCTTATATTGGCCGGTAGAGGATGTTTATCACTCCTATCCGGATCTTTTGATCAAAACAATGAATGTTCACGATATCGATTGGTTTGAAAATTCAAATTTTGGCGAGTTGGCTTCGCACCTTGAGGTTAAAGGATATAGTTTTGACTATATATCAGATAAACAATTGTTAGATGTCAGCTTTAAAAATGAAAGTTTAGTTACGAATAAGAACAGGTACAAGACTATTCTGGTACCAAAAACAAATCATATTCCTTTAGAAACATGGAAACAGCTTCTGATCCTTGCCGAGCAGGGAGCGTCGATAATATTTCAGGAAAGTCTACCAAATGATGTTCCGGGATTCTACCATTTGGCAGACAGAAGATCAGAATTAGAAAAATCGATATTGCAGTTAAATTTTAAAACGAATAAGGGAAACAACAACAGCAAGGTTGAGATCGGAAATGGGTATTTCCTGAAGGCTGAGGATATTGACATCGCTTTGCACTATACAAATTCTAAAGAAGAGAAAATGGTTGATCATGGTATAAATTATATTCGACGAAGCCATGAGAAGGGTTACTATTATTTCCTTACTAATCTTTCGGAAAATCTTTTAGATTCATGGGTACCTATGAGTGTCAATTTTAAAACAGCAATACTCCTTGATCCGCGATATGAAAACAGAACAGGAAAAGCAAGTGTAAGACAAAGAAATGGAAATTCTGAAATATATTTACAACTGAAACCCGGGGAATCCTGTTTTGTAAAAACAATTAATGATGGAAAAATAGATGGGCCTGATTGGATTTATACAAAACAAACTATGGATGTGTTTGAGATCAAAGGAGAATGGCAGGTTGATTTTGTTTCTGGAGAACCAGAATTACCTTCTTCATTTACAACAGATAAGTTGGGATCCTGGACGATTCAAGGAGACTCTTCGGCGGTAAACTTTGCGGGAACAGGTAGATATACGCTTAAGTTTAATATGCCCGACATTTCATCAGATGATTGGATATTAGATTTGGGTAAGGTTTGTGAAAGTGCAAGAATCGTAATTAACGGACAGGAAGTAGGAATTCTTTGGAGTTTTCCATTCGAAATTTCGATTGGAAAATATTTAAAGAAAGGAGAAAATAAACTCGAGATATCGGTCACTAATTTATCTGCAAATCGTCTCCGGGATCTTGATAGGAGAGATGTAGAATGGGAAAAGTTTTTTTTCGTGGATATTTTATATAATAAATTTGACGCATCAGATTGGCCCATTATGGATTCAGGTCTTATAGGGCCGGTTGCGATAAGGTCCGTTAAAAGAATAAATTTTTAAGAAGGAATTTCTTCTTTTATTGGTTACAAAATGTGGGCCTGTTTATTTTTTGTTTCAATAATTTTTAATTGATCAATTATTAGCTCTGTTTCACCTTCAAACAGGGTCATGGGATTGATGAAAAGATGCCCTCGATCTACAATTGTAAAAATTGATGGACTTCCTTCTTTAAGAGATTTTGATACTTGATCCAATGTTAAATCAGAAGTTTTTAACCTGATCTCGGCACGGGCCATCGGTTGTCCGGCCTCATTCGGAAAAGAACGAACAATATCATAGATTTCGCTACTTTTGGAAAATTCAATCAAATTATTTATTTGATCTTCGACCCAGGTATCACGTTTTGTATGATCCATTGTTACATACTGCTCAACAGCAGAAAGGAGTCCAATAATTTCTTCTCTACCGGTTTTAAGCATTCTACCAATACCGTAATTAAAAAAATTAATTTCAGTAAATGTTGATAAGAAATCTTTTTTACCGACAATGAGACCGGAAGACTGTGGGCCTCGTAAATCTTTGCCTCCGCTGAATAATACTGCGGTTGCACCCATTTGGGTCAGATTCCAAAGATTCTCCACAGGTGGTACTTGTGCCGCAGCATCTACAATTACAGGAATACTATTTTCAGTTGCAACCCTTAGCGTTGTTTCAAGATCAAGCCCGCCTTCGGCAATCCAGCCACCTCGATTGGAATACATAAAAAATATACCAACTGTTTTTTTATTGATCGCATTTTTGAGATCATCGGCCGTAGTAACATGCATTGTATTCGGATAACCAACTTCTTTTAACTTTACACCGAGCTGTCTAATGCTCCAGTCATAGGGATTTCTATGCGCAGCGAACATTATAATTTCATATTCACCAATTTCAGACATTGAAAGACAATTAAAAGGCTCTCCAGTTTTTTGTGCAACGCAAGTTGCGGCTGCAACATACATTCCGGAGGCAGCACCATTACAGACTGCTGCGGCTTCATTTTGAGTAATTTCGGCCAATCTTTGATTTACTTTCCTTTGCAACTCTTTGATATCAACATGTGAACGTGCAGCCTCAGCCATATCTGCTAAAGTTTGTTCACTCATTCGTGAACCACCAACCATTGTATACGTACCGGCAGCATTGATCATTGGTGTGATATTTAATTTTTTATAAAGTGAACTTTCCAATGTGTTATTTATTTTTTTAAGTAGAACAATCAATGCTTTAGGGTGCTGATAATCAACATTGCAATTATATATTTTGCTTGTAGTTTACACTGTTGTAAGTTAGGAAAACATTTTGTTTAAAACCACACTCACACTTGTAGAACATTTGGGTTTTTAATATGTTTAAATTGTTGCTAAAATAGACTAATTTAGTTCTGGAATACTTTGTGTACTTTGTGCCTTCTTTGAGTACTTTGTGGTTTTCTCTTTATTTTTCAACCACAGAGTTCACTG
>DAOUPU010000171.1 GCA_030625995.1 Flavobacteriaceae bacterium | reverse complement strand
ATTGCAATGGGATCAGCTTTTTATCATCAGAAACATCTAAAAGGGCAAGGCGACCTTCCTTGGCAGCAATTACCTGATTATTATTCAGTTTCATTTCAAGGGTAACAGGAGCTTTGGTAATTCCTAGGGCTCCACCGATGTCATTAATTACTACACTATTATTACAGGAAGAAAATGTAAATATTCCAAAGATTAAAATGTAAATCAGGGTTTTCATAAAAGATATAGTTAATTTTATCTGTTTTGAACTAAATTAATCCTTAATAATGTTAATCAAAGGTTTTGTTTAATTATTTATTTCTATTTGTAAATTTATAACGAACTTCATTCAGTATATGTGGGTAAAATCCAACCCACAGTTTCATACGAATCGTTTTAATTTATTCATTACCATGAAAGTTTAAAAAATTTACTTTCTAGCTCTTCAATTTCAACACTTTTCACATTTTTAATTTCTTCACCTAATACATTGGTTTCAAACCATTTTACTTCATTTCCTAAGATTGTTTCGGGTAAAAAGGAAGCTTTTTTATCAGCCACCTCTCTAAACTGAAATAATAGCGCATTTTCATTTTCCATCGGTTTTGTATTAACTAGTAGTACATGTTCGGGTATACCTGAAATCAGGGACATTTCATTGGGCTTTGAGGGGTCTTTTTCCCCTTTTGGAATCACACGAGCCAAAAATGGCACACGGCTCCCCCAGCTAAATTTTGTTGCATCCTCATTTTTAGTACTCGCCAAAGAGGTGAAGTTATAGGTCCATGTATACATCCCTCTCTGATCAGCATTAAAATTAGTTGTCCAATAATTATTCATAGGCCAACTATAAATATGATTATATTCAGGAACTGCCTTATATTCAAACCTTCCTGTATTTATATTTCCAAATTGCATGATGGGAGCCTCATGACTAACCAATATCAGCTGATCTTCTTCATTCTTGACTTTAACAAAATTCTGAATTGTATTCCAGTCATTGGCTGATCCGGGAATTTGATCTATGCCGGCTTCCATAGTTCCTCCTGCAATTTCCGCATGAATTTTCCCATTATTTAACTTAAAAGGAAAGGCGATATAAAAACTTTCAGGATTCAAAATGGGTTTCTTTTTCAATCCATATGCAAAATCAATTCTTTTGGTTGTATTAAACATTCTTATTTCAAATGTATAGGCGTCATTGCCTTCATAAGCTGTTTCGGTTCTTCCTTTGAATTGAAAAGTATTCCAAATTGACCCTTCTACTATTTCCGATAACCAGACGGAGTCCAAAGACTGGCGGGTATAATCAGTCAAATGTCCAAACCTGCTGCCATTCGGTAACATTTGATTTTGTAATTGTTCTCTTCCTCCTAATTTTTCTAATATGAATTCACCAAGTTGATATTTTGCGTGTTCATCCACCAGTGTTTTCTTTAATTCCTTATCATAGATCTGGGTGATTGTACCCTTATTTTTATCCATCGATACGGAGTACCAGGGGTTGTCAAATGAAATACTGTTTCCATTTTCCGAATAGATTAAAACATGATCATTACCATGTGAGCTTTCACTGGTATGTTCATTTTGATGGGTAATATGCTCATCAAATAATTCCAGTGTAAATTTCTTATAACCAAAAGAAGGAATGTCATCAACCCAGATGCTCCAATAGGAGCCACCGTGCCACGGTTTCAAAATTTGTGCTGGGTATTGCTTTCCGGTTTGATCCAATAGACGCATTTGCATCCCTTTCGGAACTTGCTGATGATCAATAAATAAAGTGATCAGTCCACTACGCATCCAATTCAAAGTATTGTACACAATTAACGAAGGTTCTGCGTCTTTACCTATATAATCATTTAATAAGCCCAAAGCTTCTTCACTGATCATTTTCGATCTTCTATATGCTTCCCACGCGTAGGACTCTTTAATTTCCCGTTGTTCCATAGTGGATTTACCATAAGGGTCAGAAATACTTTCTGCAGCGCCAAATGTGTGTTCACCGTAAAACAATAAAGCTTTATTGGCTTCAAAAATTCTATCTTCGATACCCATTGGCATTTTGGCTCCTAAAACTTTTGCCATGGCCAATCCACCCTGACTTGCAATCAATTCAACATGTGCATTTCTACTAGCTGCAACTTCTCTCGCTCCTGTAGCGATTCCATCTGACCACCAATCAGGCCAGTGTGCTTTTATTTCTACGAGATCATCGCCATGTTTTTCTTCAATTTCTTCAAAGAAATCACTGACGATGGCAGTTTCTATTTTAGGCCAGTCATATTTTTCATTCCATTTTCTGATCATATCACTAGCCATAATTGAGGGAGGAGAATTATCAGTAAGAAATCCTGAATGCTGAATAGCTACCTTATCATAAGGATATCCCCGGTCATTTAATTTGATCAGATATCTTAAGAGGGTTTTTTCAAAATTTTCAAAATTTTCTAAATGCACACCAAAAACAGTATTTCCAATCATATAGTGTTCAGCTCGAAATGCCAGCATTTTTTTACCCGATGGTGATACCCACCAGAAGGCTAAAGGTGTGTCAAATGCCACCAATGCTTTGTGTCCATGTGTGCCCATATTTAAATATCTAACATCCAAAGTGTTAAAGTAATCATTCATACACCAGGCAATACCGTTGACATCATTTTGCATAGCAGATATAACCGGAATTCCTTTTTGAGTGATACTTTTTATGGGAGCCAAAGAGGCCGCCAAAGTTTGTTCATCCGGAAGTTCTATAAAATTGAAATACATACCTGTAACTTCTATTCTTCCTTCTTCTATTCTTTGCTTTAATCTGTTAATTTGAGATTTTGGCCTGCTATTCAGATATTCGTCCACCGCCCAGGAAGCTTCACAGGTCCATCTAAATTTAGATGCTTCAGGATAATGATCTGTGGCATCACAGTAGTCCAAAGCATAGTCTATATATCTCAAATGTTCTGCCAAAATTTCCATTTGCGACCGGGTATATCCAATATCTGTATGTGAATGTTGTACAAAATTGATACTCCATTTACGAACCGGTTTTAAGAGTACAGATGATTTTATATTGATGATATTATTGACCAACTCAATTTTTATTTTTTTCTCTTTATTTACTTTGGGAACTAATACTTCAACCGATTGAATTCCTGTTTTCAGGTCAATTTCTTTATAAGTTTTTCCGTCAACTATTAGTTTTGCTTTGGAAGCTGGTTTGAGATAATTAATTTCGACCAATATGGTCTGGAATTCCTTTCCATCTTTTTTTAAAATGGAAGGCAGACTTATAGGATTTAATGACTCTGACAGGTTTTTTTTAAATAACATAAACCAAGTCATCTCATTAGAATTAGAACCGGTTATTTCTAATTGCAAGCTTTGGCCTTTTTTTAAATTTGCAACTGGTACTTTATAGTATAAGAAACCGTAATTATCGCTATTGCCATCTATAAAATATCTTTTAAAACTGAGTTGAGTATTGTTTTTGAATGTAATAGTCCATTGATCCAGTTTATTCTCAGGTAATAAAATATCTCCTTGTTTTACATCATCTACAATAAAGTGAAAAGCTGTTCCCGGGCTATGGGAATCATATCCGATATAATTGACGAAAGTGACATAAGAATCACTAGCATCGTAATCAACTGGGGCAGTTTTCCAGATCATTACACCGTCACCGGTATCTGCTCTGGTAATTAAGGCTTCATCAACACCTTCCACCCCTGAGGTGTATTTTATCTCATTTCCGGCAACTTTTTGCTGATAGCCCGAAATAAATATTTCCTGATTTGATGGTGTTCTCTGAGCCCATCCTCCCATACAGGATGATAACATAAGAAAGCTGCTAATGATACCTATTCTTATATTTTTTTTCATAAAATCCATATTTTTATTTTTAAACTTAATTTTACACAAAGTATACCTATTGAAATCAATTCAATAAAATCATATCCATAGGCATATATTATTTCAATATAAAGGAAACAGGCTGGTAGGCCTTGATCATAAATTTAAAGGTATCATTTGAAATTAGTATTCCTTTACTGTCAGTAATTTCACCTCTTAAATTACAAGCAAAGGCCCTTTTAAAATTACTCCCTTTTGGAAGACCCACCGTACAATTGCCACTTTCACCGGTTTTTTCCCAAAATCGCAGGATTTGCCCTTCACCATCTCTGTTTTCACCAAAAGCTGTGATTAATATTCCTTTTCTGCTTAAGGTAATGCCCTCTTGAATTGTTGGAATCGATCCTTTATCTCCATCATAAAACACTCCTTTTAAAGGTACTCTGGTTTCTTCAGAGGGTGTTATAAAAGTTTCCTGAACATCATATTCATTATAACTCCAGATATAGATCTTTGAAGAGAAAGAGCCTTCTATCCATTCCGTAAAATTGGTACCCCATTGGGTATTAAAAAGATTGACAAAAACCTTACCTGATGTCAACTTTTTCGTTTTTGAAAACTTATACAAGCCGGGGTTATCTATACTTATCCCCGGGGAGGTTGGACTATTTAAAACAATTCCGTTACCTCTCTTATCGAACATTGACATGGAAGTATTTAAAAAATAAAAATCATGATTCGTTCTATCTACCAATTCTCTTTGTGGATCAACAATTCCTCCAGTGCGATTAAGACGGTATTCCGGATTTTCTACAGCAAATGGAAAGGAGAGCCAACCAGCTTCAGGTAGGGCACTGGGTTTTTTCCCATCTATTCCCCATGTAATTTCAACATAGGGTTGGTTTTCATATAAGGTATAAGTGACCAAATAGTTCTGCTCATCGGAGGTGTTTAATTTTCCAAATACTGTTGCCCGCACCGAATTACCCATATTCAAATAAACAATTTTATCGCTTTTACCTTTATAAGATTTTGTTGTTTTAAATGGAACGGAAGGCCTTCCCATTTCCTGATTAGCCCAGTGTTCAGCACCTGGTTTTACATAGGCCTTATTGTACGAATCCAAATCTTCCTGACCAAATTGTTCATAATAATATTGGGCAAAACCTACTTCGCTTTGAGGGTCCACCAATTCTTTTTTATTTTGTTTATCATAAACTGAAGACAGGGCACCAGTGTTTGGGTCTACTATTAGTTTAAAGAACTTGTTCTCAAGAATATGATTCTTCTCGTCAACAATTAAGGAGCTCTCTTTTTTAACAGGACTTAATATAGGTATATAGGTTTTATACCCTAAGGAGGGCACATTTTCCGCTTCAAAGGAAATTAAATTGTAATCATTATAGACGGGTATTACTTTTCCTGTATTTACATCTTTTAAACCAAAGATCTCAAAATCCTTTTGATAAATCCCTGCAAAGAAACTGACATTTCCACCTCTAGACCAAGGTAATGGATTATATACAACAATCCTTTTCCCTTCGGTAGCCACAGATGCCGCCAGATTTTTCATCTGACGCATCATTAAAGGAACAATAATTCTTTCTGCCTTTCTGATGCGATTTCCCTTTTCATTCCACGACGCTTCAATAAAATCATAGTT
>DAOUPU010000207.1 GCA_030625995.1 Flavobacteriaceae bacterium | reverse complement strand
CCGATGGTTTAATACCGGGACATGCCTATACTTTATGGTGGATTATTTTTAATAATCCGGAAGAATGTTTTGAAGGTTGTAATGACACAGATCTATGGGATTCGGCTGTTCAAGCCGATGCATTATATGCATCCGGACATGTAGTGGCTAGTGCCAATGGAACTGGTAATTTTTCAGCGCATTTAAATGAAGGAGATAGATCAGGATCAATCGCTGATCTTTTTTTTCTTCCTGATCCTCAAGGCTTAGTTGATGCCCAAGAGGCAGAGATTCATATGGTATTAAGAAGTCATGGACCGGCAGTTCCCGGGATAGTCAATGAGCAAATTGGATCTTATTTAGGTGGTTGTCCAACAACGCTTCCATATGGCTTTGCTCCATTCACAGAAGTTCCAATGAATGTTGGAGAATGTGCAGATATAATAGCCGCTGTTCATATGCCTTAATTAATCATATTATTTCTATGATATATCAAGAAATACCAGTCATAAATTCATATCTTAGCTATTAACAATCTGCCTCCATTACAATTGGAGCATTTCTGGATTTAGCACATGAATTTGAATAGCAAATCTATTTCTAAATCAATAAAAACCGAAGCTTTACGCCTCGGTTTTTCTTCATGTGGTATTGCCAAAGCAGAATTTTTAGAAGAAGAAGCTACGAGATTAGAGCAATGGCTTGAAAATGATTATCAGGGCAAAATGCACTATATGGAAAACCATTTTGAAAAAAGATTGGATCCAACAAAATTAGTTCCGGAAGCAAAATCGGTTATTAGCTTGCAATACAATTATTTCCCTTCGGAATTGCAGAGGTCGGATTCTTACCAAATTTCAAAATATGCCTATGGCGAAGACTATCATCATATAATTAAGGATAAACTATATCAGTTATTTCAATTTATCAAGGATAATATAGGTGAAATAAATGGACGGGTCTTTGTTGATTCAGCACCGGTAATGGAGCGAACATGGGCAAAAAAAAGTGGTCTGGGTTGGATTGGTAAGCACTCATTATTGATAAGCAAACAAAAAGGATCGTTCTTTTTTTTAGCGGAAATTATTTTAGACCTCAAACTAGAATATGATCAGGAATTTAAGACCGATCATTGTGGTAATTGCACAAGTTGTATAGATGCATGTCCAACAGAAGCCATTCTACCAAATAGTACTATTGATGGAAGCAAATGTATATCCTATTTCACTATCGAATTAAAAGATGAGATACCGAGTTCGGTAAAAGGAAAATTTGAAGATTGGATGTTTGGGTGCGATATCTGTCAGGATGTCTGTCCCTGGAATAGATTTTCAGTAGCCCATTTAGAACCAAAATTTAATCCACAGGCAGATCTGTTAAATATGTCAAAAAAAGATTGGGAAGAAATAACAGAAGATGCATTCAAAAAAGTATTCAAAAAATCTGCAGTAAAGCGTACCAATTACAAAGGATTAAGAAGAAATATCAGTTTTCTAAAATAATTTATAAAATATCTCAATTTTGGAACATAAAATTTAAAAAATTATACCTTTGTTCGTTAAATCTTTAACAGTTCCAAAAATTTATGAGTTCAAAAATAAATAAGGGTGAGGCACTTGAATATCACGAATTGCCAATACCGGGAAAAATCCAGGTCACACCAACAAAAAAACATAGTACACAACGCGATTTATCACTGGCCTACTCACCAGGTGTGGCCGAACCATGTTTAGAGATAGCCAAAAATGAAGAGGATGTTTATAAATACACCGCAAAAAGCAACTTAGTAGCTGTAATTACCAATGGTACAGCTGTTTTAGGGCTGGGAAACATCGGACCCCTGGCATCTAAACCGGTTATGGAAGGTAAGGGGCTGCTGTTCAAAATTTTTGCCGATATTGATGTTTTTGACATTGAGGTAGACGCTACCGATATTGACAAATTTGTAGAGACCGTAAAGGCTATATCACCAACTTTTGGAGGAATAAATTTAGAGGATATAAAGGCTCCTGAAGCATTTGAAATTGAGCGAAGGTTGAAAGAAGAACTCGATATACCGGTAATGCATGATGATCAACATGGAACGGCCATTATTTCTGCTGCCGCTTTGAAGAATGCATGTGAAGTAGCTAAAAAAGACATCTCAAAAGTCCGGATCGTAGTTAGTGGTGCCGGAGCTGCAGCGATATCGTGTACAAAATTATATATGAAGCTTGGAGCTAAGCTAACTAATATTGTGATGACAGATAGTAAAGGAGTGATCCGAAAAGACAGAAAAGATCTCACTCCTGAAAAGTCTCAATTCGCTACGGATAAAGACCTGAACACCTTGGAAGAGGCAATGATAGGGTCAGATGTGTTTATCGGCCTGTCTAAAGGAAATATTGTCAGTCCTGAAATGATCAAAACCATGGCAAAAAATCCAATTGTATTTGCCATGGCCAATCCAACCCCAGAAATTGCATATGACCTGGCCATTAAAACCAGAAAAGATATTATCATGGCAACTGGAAGATCAGATCACCCAAACCAGGTAAATAATGTTCTGGGATTTCCATTTATTTTTAGAGGTGCTTTAGATGTTAGAGCCACTAAAATTAATGAAGAGATGAAGATGGCTGCTGTGAGCGCTTTGGCTGATCTCACTAAAGAGAATGTGCCGGAACAGGTAAATATAGCTTATCATAAAAGAAATATAAAGTTTGGCAAAGATTATATTATTCCTAAACCATTTGACCCTCGATTAATATCTGAAATACCTCCTGCTATTGCAAAAGCTGCAATGGATTCAGGTGTAGCCAGAAAGCCCATAAAAGACTGGGATGCGTACAAGGAAGAATTGGAAGAACGATTGGGTTCGGGAAGTAAATTAATGCGAATGATTACAAATCGTGCCAAATCAAATCCAAAGAAAGTGGTATTTGCTGAAGCAGATCATTTAAGTGTTTTAAAGGCAGCTCAAATAGCTTATGATGAGGGAATTGCTATTCCAATATTATTGGGCAACAAAATTAAAATCAAGCATTTAATGAAGGAAATTCAATTTGACGCTAAAATTCAGATAATTGATCCAAAAGCTGCTGTCGAAGAGAAAAGAAGAAATAAATTCGCTGAAATCTATTGGCAGAAAAAACAACGCGCAGGTATATCATTATTGGAAGCACAAAAATGGATGAGAGAGCGCAATTATTTTGCAGCCATGATGGTAAATGAAAATTATGCGGATGCCTTGGTTACAGGCTATACAAGAAATTACCCCGTAGTGGCAAAACCAATAATCGATCTAATTGGAAAAATTAAAGGGATAAAAAAAGTAGCCGCAACAAATTTGATGCTTACCAGCCGAGGACCGCTATTTTTATCGGATACTGCAATGAATATTGATCCGGATGCGAAAGTGCTTGCGGAAATAGTTAGAATGACAAATAAAACTATGAAAATGTTTGGGCTTACTCCTAACCTGGCAATGGTTTCTTTTTCAAATTTTGGATCTTCCAAATCGAAAAATTCTAAAAAAATTAAAGAGGTAATTGAATATTTGCACACCTATTTTTCTGAGATAAATATTGATGGGGAATTACAGGTTGATTTCGCCTTAAACACAAAAATGAGGATGGAAAAATTTCCATTTTCAACATTGAAAGATAAAAAAGTAAATGGTTTAATTTATCCAAATTTAGAATCGGCTAATATCAGCTACAAATTATTGAAAGAATTGAAAGGAGTTGAATCTATAGGGCCTATAATCATGGGATTGAACAAACCTGTTCATTTATTGCAACTAGGAGCAAGTGTTGATGAAATGGTCAACATGGTGTGTATTGCAGTTGTCGATGCACAAGAGAGAAAAAGAATTAAAAAACATTAGCCCATACATTAATATTATCACATAATTCATGATCACACATATTAGAGGAAAATTAGTTGAAAAAAATCCAAATAATGTCATTGTTGAATGTAATGGAATAGGATATATACTTCCAATTTCATTACAAACTTTTTCAAATATTCCTGACAGAGAAAATATAAAGCTACATACACATTTAATTATTCGTGAGGACGCACATATTTTATATGGGTTTTGGGAAGTAAGGGAGAGAGAAATTTTCAAATTATTAATCTCTGTCTCGGGAGTTGGTCCCAGTACGGCCATTACCATGTTATCCTCTATGAATAGTGAAGAAATACAACATGCAATCGCATCAGAAGATGTCGAAAAAATTAAATCTGTTAAAGGAATTGGGATCAAAACAGCCCAACGAGTTATAGTGGATTTAAAAGATAAAATATTAAAAACTTACGATTTATCAGAAGAATTATCTATTTCTAACAATACAATCAAAAATGAAGCGTTATCTGCATTAGAAGTGTTAGGATTTACAAGAAAAAAAGTAGATAATATCATACAAGTT
>DAOUPU010000117.1 GCA_030625995.1 Flavobacteriaceae bacterium | reverse complement strand
TGGTTGGTAAATTGCAAAAGGATTGTAAATTTGCAGGCGGCAAGTCCTACACAACCAGCTCCCTTTGAATCCTCCAGGGCGGGAACGCAGCAAAGGTATTAGGTTGTAGCGGTGTGATGTAGGTAGCTTGCCGTTTTTATTGTTCTGAAATTAGTTCAGGAACCTTCATTAGCTGAAGCTCGTTTTTTGTATGAATATTTTTTTAATTATGATTACATAAAACCCTTTATCCAAATTACTTTCATATTTCTAAAATAATGCGATATTTGCACCTATGTCAAAAGTTGTTTTAATAACGGGCGCTTCCTCTGGAATTGGAAAAGTTACTGCTGAATACTTACTTCAAAAGGGTTATAAAGTGTACGGTACCAGTAGAAATCCAAAACCTGCTCTTTATAATTTTCCTTTAATACAATTAGATGTAACCGAAATTGCTTCCATTAAAAATGCCATTCAAACCATACTTAAGAAGGAAGGGAAAATAGATGTATTAGTGAATAATGCAGGGATAGGAATTACCGGACCTGTAGAGGAAACACCCTCTGAAGAAATTCGTAAAGCCTTTGAAACCAATTTTTTTGGAGCTATTGAAGTAATGAAATCGGTTTTACCTCAGATGCGAAAACAAAAATCCGGACTGATCATCAATATTACATCGATAGCCGGTTATACCGGACTGCCCTTTCGCGGAATTTATTCTGCATGTAAAAGTGCCTTGGAAATCATTACTGAATCCATTCGTATGGAGGTAAAAGATTTCGGCATTAGAGTAACAAATTTGGCGCCGGGAGATGTTGCTACGAACATAGTAGAAGGCCGGTATCATACCCCGGTATTTGATGAGTCACCATATAAGGAGGTTTATCAGATAAACCTGGACTTAATGAACAGTCATGTTTCTGAAGGGAGTAATCCAATTGAAATGGCAAGAGCTATCGAAAAAGTAATTGAAACATCAAATCCAAAGATTCATTATAAAATTGGAAGTTTTATGCAAAAATTTTCAATTGTTCTTAAAAGGATCCTTCCTGACCGGGTTTATGAAAAACTGATCATGAATTACTACAAAATGTAATTAGTTAATAGGTGAATAGAAATACTATACGTTTTAATTAGGAAAATTTTAGCTAGAAGTCAGGTTTTTAAATAAATCAAGATTGTATTAATTAAAACCATTCTTATGATTTATATTTGCACGAAAATAAAATAAACAAAAAAAGATGAAATTTTTTATTGATACGGCAAATTTAGATCAAATCAGAGAAGCACAAGCATTAGGTATATTGGATGGAGTTACTACAAATCCATCATTGATGGCGAAAGAAGGAATTACTGGTGAAGAAAATATTATCAATCACTATAAAACAATCTGTGATATTGTTGATGGAGATGTAAGTGCTGAAGTTATAGCGACTGATTTTGAAGGTATGGTTAGAGAAGGGGAAGCACTGGCGGCCTTGCATCCGCAAATTGTTGTTAAAATTCCTGTTATAGCAGACGGAATAAAGGCCTGTAAATATTTTTCTGATAATGGGATTAAAACAAACGTAACTTTAATTTTTTCTGCCGGGCAAGCCTTGTTAGCTGCTAAAGCCGGCGCGACCTATATGTCACCCTTTATTGGAAGATTGGATGATATTTCAACTGATGGCCTTGGATTGATTTCTGAGATCAGATTGATCTATGACAATTATGGATATGAAACTCAAATATTAGCCGCATCAGTAAGACATACAATGCATATTTTGGATTGTGCCAAAATTGGAGCAGATGTTATGACCGGACCTCTAAGTGCGATTAAAGGCTTATTGAAACATCCCTTGACGGATATAGGTTTAGCACAATTTTTGGAAGATTATAATAAAGGAAACTAAATGTAATTTCATACTAAGATTATAGTTTTTTTAGTTGAAATTTATAGCATATTTGAGAGTTGTAATTAATTTTGCAACTCTTTTTTTAACATTATTAATTTTGGTTTATCATTTCTTTCCTTTAGTTTTAAAAAATTAAATATGCCCAAAGAAGAATGAAAAAACTTAAACTTCCTTTAAAAATAATTGCCTCAATAGTCTTTTTAACCTTTTTTTTAGCTTGTAGTGGAGACGGTGATGTTGGACTACCAGGTGACGGAGGTGATGATGATTTAGTGCGGACAGCAGAAGATGTGAGGGCCGATTTTAAAAATCTCTCCATTAAAACCGGAGTGAATGATCTTGTGTTGGAATCTTTGATTAAAGGATCTTATTGGAATTTTAGGATTATTATGCCGGAAGGGGCAAGCATAACCAATAAAAGGCCCTTGGTGTTAAGACTACACGGTGGCGCTCAAAATGCTTCTCCTACTGCTCATCTTTCTACTGATTGTTTGGTTGAACCAGGATTTGAAGGATTGAATGTAGTTATACTTAGTCCTAACAGCAATCAGGACCTTTGGTATGAGGAAAAAAATATTGTCCAGGTTTTGGCCTTACTTGATTTGGTAAAAGAAAATTTACCAGTCGATGAAAGTAGGACAGTTATAACCGGATATAGTGATGGAGGTAATGGCAGTTGGTTTTTTTCTCAATTTTATTCTACTTTGTTTTCTGCTGCGATTCCCATGGCAACATCCTATAGAGTTGTTGATAGTCAGGGAAATCCAGCAAAAATAAATATACCCATGTATGTCATTCATGGATCTGCTGACACCTTATTTCCAATTGAAACAACAGAAGGCTTTGTAGATGAATCAATAGCTGCCGGTTCAGATATTACATTTGTAGTAGCCGACGGTTTGATTCATATCGCAGCTTGCGATTACTTACCTTATTTTAAGGATGCAGTTACTTGGTTAGAAACAGAAGTTTGGAATTAAATAACATAATGTTTCTAGTCTTGAAAAAGCATAATTTTTTCTGCATTCTATCGGGAAAGAAATAATTGTATATAAGACTTGTAAAAGCAAATTTTATCTGACAATACTGAAATGTCCGGTGTGGCTTGTAGTGTTGTTCTTTTGATCGGTAACACTTATTTTGAACCAATAGTCATCGGGTGGTAATCTATTGCCATTATAGCTGCCGTTCCAGTTAGCATCAGCCTTAAATTTCACCAAAAACTTACCAAATCTATCAAAAACAAGAACTTCAGAATAGGAGTACAGAGACTTGTTTATTCCCTTTATTTCCCAATAGTCGTTATAACCATCATTATTCGGTGTAAAAAATTTCGGAAATCCAAAAATATAAAATTGCTTTTCTACAGTATAGCAATTGCTTGGATCACTTACATATGCCGTGTACACTCCTGGTTCCAGATTCGTAAAAACGGGATCGTTACGGTGAATCCCAAAATCATTACCCAATGAGTACAATAATTCTCTGCCTTCTTTTGTTCTAATTGTGGCGGTATAAGAGTCCAAATTTTCTTCAATTTCTATTTCCTGAATTTCCGGTTGTTTAATATTTTTTACCCTGATCCTTCTTAGTTGGCTACAACCTGTAGCTCGATTTGTAATTAGAACATTAAATTCTCCTTCATCATAAATTTCAAGATCATGAGTGATTTCCCCACTTTCCCAATCAAAAATAAAATTTGACCTTTTATTCCCTTCCACACCGGCATTAATTCTTATTGGAAAAGAAGACTGACAAATACTAAATTCCTCTTCTAACTTAATATTTGGTAGATCGTGAATTTCGAGAACCAAATTACCCGTTCCGTAACAAATATTTTCATTTTCAACTCTTAGATAAATGGTCTTTGCCTTCGAAATATATTCTTCAGGAAGAGCATCATAACCTAGTAGTGCAAGATTTTCCGTTAGATGGAAACTTATTGCAGAATTGGCATCAAGACCTAACTTATTTTTAATAACATCTTTTTGAGCGTTCAGATCGAACTGACCGGTGTCATCTCCAAGATTACAGCCAATTGCAGTATTTGAAACAAAATTCACTGTTTTGTTTGCCTTCAGAATTACCTCAGCAACACTATAGCAATAGGAATCAACCTTCACTACTTTAGCATATACAAGTTCATCCGGCACGATGTTCTCGTAAAAAATAGGTAGAGCTTTGGCATTGTCAATATCGTCATGTAAATCGGTCAGGTCTTTGTAGTAAAAGACATCCACACTATTACCGTTTCCCATACTTATTGGATCGTTAGCCAGTTCCAAGTTAAATTTGGCAATTCCATCTTCAGAATTTTCATCAGAATCACATTGTATTAATTTGAAAGGAGTTGACATTACTTCCACCAGATCTATTATTTCAATGGTTTTTTTAACATCCCTGTTAGGGATACCATATGTAATTGTTTTCAATATAACTTCATATTCTCCTGAATTCGCATACTCATGATAGGGGTTCCTTTCTGTGGATGTTGTGCCATCTCCAAAATTCCAGAGATAGCTATCTATCGGTTCTTCTGATGTTATAAAAAAATGAGTCTCCTCTCCCAAACAAGTAAATTCGTAATCAAAACTAAATAGAAAGGCATTCGCTACAAAGGGTGGTAATCCATACCATGAACTCGTACCACTTGCTAATTCTACGGCGCTGCTTTCGTAATCACAGAGATTTCCGTCTAACTCAGGCTTGTTTATTGCAGCTAAACTCGTACCACCAGCCTGTTGATTTTGATTGTATTTTGCTCTGTAAATTTTTCCGTTTATTGCCAATTGCAATGCACCGGCCAATTCAGCTGTCGATGCATGAATTTCTTTTTTACTTCCACTTATATTGGCCTTTTCCAGATCAAATTGATATAATGAACTGCTTTCAAATTCAATTCTTGCCTGAAGTGTTCTATAATTACTAACAGATACATATAATTTTTTCGATTTTGGTGAGAATTCCACACCATATGGATAGTACCCTCGCATGATCTCCTGACCGCTACTTGAAACTTTTCCTGTACTACTATCAAAGTCATATAAATATACTATTCCTGAGGTCCTTGATGATCGAGTGGAACTATGTGCTATTGCAATTTTCTCACCGTTCGGTGAGATCTTTAAATAGCCCAAAGCAGTGACATTTGCCTTTTGTTCCTGTTCAAAAGACTCAACAATATTGATTTTTTCATTTACCTTTGTCGTTATGGGGATTTCAGAAACGCCGTTTTCATCAACTTTAAACGCATAAAACATATCCACAAAATGCGTTAACACCCAATAAGAATTTTCATCTCCATGGATGACAGCTGAAAGTTTTTCAGAGGATTTCCATTCACTTTGTTTTGCATCATCAGAGTTATACGTTACCAAATGTCTGTTCTTCGTTTCCGGTATGACATCACCCATTCCATTATTGAGATTCATATCTACCTCGCTATAACTTAAACCATCTTTTGGCTCCCCAGGTAAAATTTCTGCCTGATCCATAGTAAAGACAAAGTATCTCTTTTTATTGCCCGGATGTGGTATGATGATTGCCGATTGGGTGCTTGAACGATGTCCGAACAATTCCGAACCATTTGGCATAAATTCATGATTTCTATCCCAAATATCTACACCATCTGTATAAAATAGAAGATCACCTCGGCTACTGGATATTGTTGCACTGCCCTCTAAGGTGATAAGTCCGCCTATTTGGCCCACTGGTATTTTATCATTGAAATTTAATCCTGCATGATCCCCAAAATACCAATTCGCCGCTTCTTTTTGTGCAAAGAGAAACGATATATTGAAGAGTAACAGTAAAACTAAAGCATTCGCTCTCATTTCAAGCAATTTAAGTGTCACAAGATAGCCAAAATATACATATTATAATGTTAAATTTAATTTTAGTTAAGTTCAAAAACCTTACCAAAAGGCATAATTTTTTAATGATTATCTATTTTTCAGCCCGAAATAAATAAAATGGAAATCTATCTTTACAAAGGATAGAATATAATTCTATAGAACACAACGAATACCCCCTCTTTCCATCTCCACCACACATTTGTTACACCTGGTACAACCCGATTTTATAATTTCATTAGTCTTTATTTTAATCAAAAAATCAGGGTCGTGAATCAATGCTCTTGCAATAGCTATAAAATCAAAACCGGAATTGAGAATTTCATTAATTCCTTTTTTTGAATCCACTCCTCCTAAATAAACTAAAGGAATATCAACATGCTTACGAATTTCCTTCGCCTGATCCAGGAAGAAATTGCTAGAGAATTTGTAGTGTTTTATAATTACCGGACCGAACAAGGCCAGAGTTATTTTTTCTGCAAAGGAAGTCCCATTTTTTATCATTCCGGCCAAAGGAACATCACCTCTTATCAAATAAAACGGGGTTTTACTTGTAAATCCTCCACTCAAAACTATAGCCGTACAGCCGGCTGCCTCCAATTTTTTACTAACATATTTACAGTCGTCCAAAGAGAAACCTTTTTTAAAGCCATCACTTAAATTAAGCTTGACCAGGACAGGAAAATCCTTTCCAAGCAGATTAATAACTTTTTTTAGTACTTCCAATGGAAATCGTGACCTGTTTTCAATATCCCCGCCATATTCATCTTTTCTTTTGTTGGTATACGGACTTAAAAACTGACTCAACAAATACCCATGTCCCATATGTATCTCAACGGCATCAAATCCAATTTCTTTAAGTCGATATGCAGCATCGGCAAATTGATTGGCTACTTTATCCATATCCTTTCTGTTCATCGCTTTAGAAAACATAATGCCCGATAGGAATCCGTATTCATTGAATACTCTGCTTGGGGCAAGTGGATTTTTTATTTGCGTATTTTTAGTAAAGTATCCGCAATGTGTTAGTTGCATTGAAACTTTTCCGCCAGCCTCATGTACTTTTTGAGCTAGAACTTTTAATTCTTCCAGACTGCGATCATTGATATACATCTGATCTTTAAATGTTCTTGCATACTCCGAGACCGCTCCGTAGGAAACAGTGGTAAGTGCTGCGTCTCCTTTAGCCATGGCTACATGGTGTGCTGTTAGTTTTTCTGTGGGGATGCCATTTTTATACATCCCTTCGAAAGTAGCAGATTTTATGAAGACATTGTTTAAAAGCACACTACTATTACCAAGATTTTTAGGTAAAAAGGCCTTATCTAATAAAACATTGGTCTCCATAAATCCGAATAATATTTAATGAATATTTTTAAAATTGTTTTAATAAAATATTTTATTCTTAAATGTAGCGAAATGTTTTAAAACTGAGCGGGTTAATTTTGACAGGTACATAAAATTTTGTAAATTTATAAGGACCCGAATAATCAATAAAAAGTAACACAATACTTTTCTAGATTATCCTTTGAATTATTGAAAAGCTGAATAAAAGACAATAGCTTTTTCTATCGACTGTCTTTCTATTTTTTAAACTAATAATAATTTTATTACAGATAATTATGAACTCAATGATGTTTATCAGTATCCTATTCGGCTTGTTCTTGTTAGGAGGAATCCGAATCATTTTTGAATATAAACGAGCG
>DAOUPU010000158.1 GCA_030625995.1 Flavobacteriaceae bacterium | reverse complement strand
GAGGGTTGAAACCACAATAAAATATGACTTTTTAGTAGTTTATGCATAGCATCGTTATGGTTAAACTTCAAAAAGTAGTGAAATGGTATATTTTGCAGTGGTTTCAAGACGTAATAAATTTTCTATTGCATAAAGCGGGTTTAATGTCAAAACAATTCAGAAACCTGTACCAATCAAATCATAATAAAACCTCTTTTAACGAATTAAAAGAGGTTTTGAAAAATTATATCCTTATACAGGATGATCGAGTAAAATATACTACAATCCGATGTTTCTATACTATTTTTATTGTAGCTGTGAGGAATAATTTGTTGGATAATTACCTATATCATTCAAAGCCTCGGCTTCAACAAAATTTGATCCATAAGTAGCATCTATTGCCTTTAAAAATTCATTGGCAATCAAAGCATTTCCTCTTGCATTGGTATGAACGCCATCTAAGGACAAAGCACCGCCAAGCGCATATTCAGAAGTTGGTCTAAAATCACCACTTGGAACACCAATCCTTGCCAATTGCGCCATTAAATTTTCAATATCAACAAAGGCAAATCCAGCTTGTGTTGCTGCCGCTTCAATGATGGCATTAAAAGCTGACGTTGCATTTTCAACTTCAGTTTGTTCATTAGGGGTCAATACCCATTGATCATCCAATGGAACGCTAACACCATTAATTTGAAGGGGATTTCCTCCTACCGTTGTACCTATAATGAACTGAGCCGTAAGTGGTAATAAATCGATCTCTGTTGCCTGACGATATGAAGGAAGCCCAAATCCACTTAGATCTGTTAGATATTCATCTACCAATGTTACGGCGTTTTGTCCTTCTACAAAATTAATTGTTCTTAATATTCTCTCTGCTGTGGTAATTAATCCAAAGGCTTCCATTTGTAATAGGCCACCGTTATATGGGGCAAATCCTTGGTTGAGAAGTGCAGCCGTACCTGCATCCAGTGGAACCGCGTTATACGGAATCACCGCAAAATAAGGTAGTAATAATGGGTTTGCTATATTCGCCACCACACCTTGTGCTCCTATGGAGTTCAAGCCGGCGAGCATACCGCCTATCGCTTGTCCGAAAACCACCGGGTCCGTAATATCAGACGGACCGTAGGTAGATGGATCAAAATTACCTGCCTGATTTACTCCATCTCCTCCGGCAAGTGCATAGCTGGTTACATCAAGACTGCCTGCCCAAAACGTAAAAAACGATGGACTCTGTGCCATTGCATCTCCGAAAATAGTTGTAGCAGGACTTGAAGCAAAACGTGCAAAATATGGATTTGCCAATCCCAATGGGACACCAGCAGCATTACCATAACCAGGAGCCAGGAAGTGAAAACTCTTAGCGCCGGGAACTCCCATATTATTGAACTGACCACTTAGTCCCGGTATAACATCAGTAGTAGGCGTACCTTGCAAAATGGCAGGTGTAAATGTAGTAAGATCGAAAAAAAATCTGTTGCTTAATATAACGTTTCCTGCAAATAATAGCCCACCAATATTATCATCTGTCAAAGGCTGTGTAAACGCACTACCGCCAACACTAGCCATATTATTTGATAAAATGTTCGGCATAGAATTTTCTTGTGCTGCTAAAAATAACGCTCCATCCGTATAACCTGCCGTTTGCGAATCTCCAATAGCAACATAATTGGAAAAATCAGCGGTTCCGGCATCCAGCGCTGGTGGTGGCGGAATTGGGTCGGTAATATTGTCATCGGAACAAGCTGCAAAGCCAAACACAATTAATATTAGATATATATATTTTATATTCATGATCGTTTTTTTAATAGTTTAATAGTTAAATTTTACAGGTTGTTTATAGTCCAGGAAATATAGTATTGAGAACCGACATGCCCTGTTCCAAATGCTGTATAATACTCCGTTCCTAAGATATTGGCAGCACCTAATTTAAATGTTGACAATATTTTTGGAACTCTATAGTTCACCTGAGCATCTAAAGTATTGTAAGAAGGGATAATTCCATCTCCAAATGTAGCCTGCCATAAATAACTCTCACTCCATCTCCATGCTACGTTAAATCCGAAATTTTTGAAAGCATTAACATTTCCAAAAGAAATTTTTACTTTGTTATTAGGTGTATTAAAATTTGTTACAAAATCAGGATTTGCCTCTCTATCATAATCTTCTTCTATATAAGTATAATTGGCCGTTAGATCATAGCTTCTTGCAATCTTTAAAGAAACCGCGATAGAAGCTCCATAAGAAGAAATATCGACATCCGAGTTAGTATAAGACTGATAGGTCTCAAAATCACCAAATTGTATTGCTGCCACCGCTAGAGGTGTTCCAACATCTCCATATAATGGAACTTCCACTCTTTCATTTGAAATGAAATTTTTATAATTACTGTAATAGGTGCTAAAATCAATAGTAAGAATACTTATTTTACCTCTATAACCCAGTTCTATCGTAGATACCTCTTCAGGTTTTACAATATCCGGATTGGCAATTACTAAATCGGTTACATTACCTGTTTCCAAAAATGTAAAAACCGAAATTTCTGAAAATGAGTTTTCATATGCCGCCCGACCTAAAATAGTTGATGTAGCCGGTTGTCCTAAATTTTGACCGCTTTGAGAAACCGGAAATGTTCTGATATCTCTGTCTAAATTTTCTTCAGCTGACCCTACCAATATGGAAGAACCTGCATTTAAGCCAATAAACAGATCCTGTGTGGTTGGATTTCTAAACCCTGTTTGATAAGAAAGTCTTATGTTGTGATCTCTTCTCTCTCCAAGCGTGTATCCCAATGAGAATCTGGGAGATATGTTCCCGTCAAAAAGCTCTGACTTATCATATCGCAAAGAAGCTGTCAGTTTAAACCTCTCGTCTAAAAACTTCTGTTGATACTGTGCGTAAAAGCCAACTTCTGAATATCGAATTGGCCCATCTTCATCCGTATATATTGTTCCAAAAGAATTTAATACATATTGCCTAAAAGACCCTCCTACCTGAATATCGGCCTTTTCTATTAAATGATTAAAGTTGTAATTTGCATCTGCATGGTATATTTTTGATTGGTCCTGAAATTTTGAACCTGTGGTTAGATCAGGATCATTGGTCACTTCATTAAAAGCTTCTTTAAATTGAGGAGAGCCCGGCTCGTATCGTCCTGTTTCAGCAACAGCTCTTGCAATGGTATGTGCCGCTTCATCAGTAGCACCTCCCAAAGTTGCACCTACATAGGTATTAATGTACTCTCCAAACCATTCCGTATGACTTTTCCATTTATTAAGAATATGAATTCCGGTAAACACCATATCATAGGAATCGCCCGCATCATCACCAGTCATATAACCACGTACCATGAAATTATCGCTTTTTACTTCTATTTTATGTTGTTGCAAGAAGAAATTATCAATAGCATATCTATTTGTGCCTTGATAGATAGTCGATCCCGAAGCCACTTTCCCAACATAGGAGAACTCAATATCGTTGGCCCAAGGTCTAAAATAAATTCCCCAATCACTCTTTAAACTTTCGGCATTATAATCGGTCAGATCTCTTTCGTCATAACCTGTTCTACTGACAAAAACATTAGGCACTATACCAAGACCCCCTGAGGCTGCCCTTATATTTGTCCTAACTTCATCTCCATAAACGTTGGTACCATCATAGTCAGGATCAGCCCTTGTTACGTCTCTATGAAATCTATCATTAATATCAACAGCAAACCAATCCGTCCCTTTCAGATAAGAAAGATTTATCTTAAAAGCAACTTTCTCACTAAATTTAAAAGCTGCCCTAACCCCTGCATCAATATATGCCTTGTTTCCTGCCGCATCCTGTGATGTCAAACCATACTTTGCATAGCCGCTTACCCCATGATGTTCAAATGGGCTCTTACTTTGCATAAAGAGGATTCCGTTAAATGCATTTGCTCCATACAATGCAGATGATGCTCCCGGAAGTAATTCAATACTTAAAACATCGGTCTCTGCCATCCCCAATAAATTACCTAAAGGAAAATTCAGTGCCGGTGCAGAATTATCCATACCATCTACTAACTGAACAAATCTATCATTTGCGAAAGTTGCAAACCCTCTGGTATTTACAGACTTAAATGTTAAACTATTTACATTAATATCTACACCTTTTATATTTTCCAGTCCGTCATAAAAATCTGCAGAGGCAGTATTTTTTATATCCTTTAGATCATATCTTTCTACCGTTACCGGTGATTCAAAAATTCGTTCAGGAGTTCTGGAAGCAGATAATACAACCTCATCCAAAGATGTTTGGTTTTCAAAAATTGTTAATCTCAGATCCTCTATGGACTCAGTAATTTCTATCGTTTTTCTATCATAACCCACATAGGTTACTTCAATAGAAAATGGTAAGGCTTCACTCGTCTCTATTGTGAACAGTCCATCAAAATCAGTTGATGTTCCAAGCGATGTTCCAATGATCTTGAGATTAACTCCTGGTAATGGTTCATTAGAATTTCCATCTATTACAGAACCGGATACAGTAGTTTGTGCAATTGTAATTACACCCATAAACAGAGCAATTACAACTAGTAATTTTTTCTTCATAATTTAATTTTGAATTGTTTAGATCGGGACAAATTACAAATTTTTTACTATTTTGTTAAATATTTGTCGTTAAATTGTCAAAAGTTAAATTAAGTATTGATTTTTTTATGAGGTTGAAAACACTTATTGCAGTTGTATTTTCTTTGAAGAAAAATGATTTCCATTTTTAATTCGCAAAATATAAATTCCTTTAGCAATATGTGAGAAGTCAATTATTTCATCAAAAGATTGACTAGGGTTTGCATAGAGTTTCTCGTTAATTTTTCTTCCCAGTAGATCATAGAGTATTAGCTCCACCTCATTGGCATCCTTTAAAAAGGAAATATTTATTTCACCCCGAGAAGGGTTCGGATATAACTTGAAATTTGTCAATTCTCCAAAATCAACTCCTAATGGTTGTGAAGTGCATAATTCAAGACTCCAAGAATCTATTGTTCCATTATCATCTGGTGCATTATCAATCGTTCTTAACTTCCAGATCCCTAAAGAACTTTCATTGAAAAAACCTAACAGAGGTTCTGCCGGTTTTATAATTCCGCTAATCGCCGGTGAAGTTCCACATATCAAAACATTACCTTCATCATCAAATGTTACATCCATATCGTTGCTCGAACCACATGCACCACTAATCAGTTCTACTCTGGTCCCCTCAGGACTTTCCAAAATCAAAGTGATATCATCAATCCAGGTATGCGTTAAAGCTACGGTAACATTCACATCGACAATTGAATTATCTACAAGCACATCAATAGTCGAGATTATACCATTTGGATCATTATCGGGAATATCCTTTGGTACGTCTGTGGATATATATGTTGTACACTCTGTCGTGAATTCACCAATCGAAAAAGAATTTTGATTCAAAGCATAAAATAAATTTCCAATTGCTTCTACCATGATTTTACAACTGGGTGCCGAGAGGTTAGGGACAATTATACTTTGAGAACCATCATTTGGCACATTAGAGGCCAAAACTGTAGTATAGGTCTCACCGCCATCTATGGATAACAATATATTTACCCTACTTGTATTGATCCCATTTGCATTTGTTCCGGCAACATCCCAGGTTATATTTTCCGAATTTCCCGTAGCCCAAACGATCCCGCTCGTGTTTTGCGAAGTAACTATAAATGGTCCTGCAACATCCGAAACAGTAATAATCATGGCATCCATTGCAATTTGACCCGCTTGTTTATTATTGTCTCTGACCGTTAGGTTAAAATTCATAGAACGCCCAACACCGGGAGTCACCTCCCAGGTGGTAGACAGGCTGCCACTATTCACAGTACCAAGCTTAGGCAGGTATCTAATGTTAGAAGTCGTAGGGTCCAAAGATCTATAGATGGTTCCATTTGTATCTGTATCGCTTGGAGGTACGGAATTAATTTCATTATCTAATTGTTCCCAACCAAATGTAATTATATCTCCTCCATCAGCATCCGAACCTTGCCCAATTAATTTATAGGCAGTAGATTTTGGTATGGTAAAATCATTTCCTGCATTGGCA
>DAOUPU010000144.1 GCA_030625995.1 Flavobacteriaceae bacterium | reverse complement strand
GAAGTTTTTGAAAATAGCAAGTCCAATTTATTTTTTGAGGTTAAGACCTCCTATTACAATTATTATTTTACAGAAAAGGCAATTCAGATAACTAAAGAGAATATTGAAATTCTTCGAATTTTCAAAAACCTGTCTTTGGTTAAAATTGAAAATGGAAGCGCGTCGATTGTGGACGAATTAAGGGTAGAACTGGAATTGAACGATCTGGAAAATCAACTGGCATTGTTTATAGATACCAAAAATGCCTTACAAGTAAGTTTTAATAATTTATTGAACAGAGAAAAGTATGCAATTATCATAATTCCGGAGACGTTGTCGATCGGAAACCTACCCTATGAGAAAGTCACATTGTTAGATTCAATATACGCATCCAATCATGAGATTAAAAGTATCGACCACAGGTTAAATTCTTTTATGAATCAAGAAATTTCAGCTAAAAAGCAAGGTGGTCCAAGTTTTAATATTGGTCTTAATTATATTATTGTTGGGAAAGACCCAAATTCTCTTGCACGCGATAATGGTAAGGATGCCTTTTTATTTCCATCAATTGGTGTCAGTATACCCATTTACAGGAAGAAATATAAAAGTTTGATCAAAGAGGCCCAATATTTACAAGAAGTAGAAATAGCGAGTAAAGAGAATGCAAAAAATACTTTGAGCAGCGTTTTTGAAAATACCTATAAAGATTTTAATGACGGACAGAGAAGAATTGATCTTAATAAAAAACAATCTGGAATAGCCAAACAAGTCTTAGATGTTTTAATTACTTCTTATTCAACAAACTCAAAGGATTTTGAAGAGGTTTTGCGAATAGAAAGACAATTACTGGGATATAGATTGGCCTATCAAAAAGCACTAACTGATAAAAATGCAGCAACAGCATTTATGTATTATTTGCTAGGAAATTAGAATTATACATACCTGTCAGGTTTTTGAAACCTGACAGGTATAATAAATAAACATCAATAACATGAAAAAATATAAAAATTACATTATCGGAGCAGGAATATTAATCCTGGGAATTCTCATCGGGAATATGTTTTCAAGTGATAAAAATGAGGTTATTCATAAAGAGGGGGAACACGATTATGTTCAGGATCCGATAACGAAGCTATGGACCTGTTCAATGCATCCTCAAATAAAATTAGAAAAACCAGGAAATTGCCCCATATGTGGTATGGATTTAATACAGTTAGAAACGTCAAATGGTGAAGGAGAAACCATCGCTTCCAATGAAATTGTATTGAGCGCAGAAGCAATTCAATTGGCAAATATCCAAACCAGTATTGTTGTGAAATCGGGAGCCAAGAAAAAGGTTAGACTCTTAGGTACAGTGAAACCGGATGAAAGAAGGCAATATTCGCAAGTATCGCATATACCGGGTAGAATTGAAAAATTGTATGTAAACTTTACTGGAGAAAAGGTAAGAAGAGGGCAGAGGATAGTGAGATTGTATTCACCGGAATTGATTTCTGCACAGAAGGAATTGTTTGAAGCCATTAAATCAAAAGAGGTATATCCTCAATTGTACAAGGCATCAAGGAATAAGCTAAAATTATGGAAACTATCTGATACTCAAATTGATGCAATTATCAATGGAGGTCAAGTACAAGATCAAATAGATATATTGGCCGATTACTCGGGTTATGTGATGAAAAGAAATGTAGAGCTGGGAGATCATGTAATGGAGGGAATGAAATTATTTGAGATTGCAAATATTGACAACATATGGGTGATGTTTGATGCTTATGAAGTTGATATTCCCTGGATAAACAGAGGTGATGTTGTTGTGTTTACATTACAGGCTGTTCCCGGAAAAACGTATAGAGGGAAGGTAACTTATATTGATCCGTTTGTGTCTTCAGATACGAGAGTAGCAAAAGTTAGAGTTGAGATAAATAATTCAGGGCATAAATTATTGCCGGAAATGTACGCGAACGGTATTATTGAAGCGAAATTGAATAGTGGAAAAAATGCCTTGGTCATACCAAAATCAGCTGTGCTTTGGACCGGTAAACGATCTGTTGTCTATGTAAAAGTTCCACATGAAAAAACCATTTCGTTTGTGTATAGAGAGGTAATTCTTGGAGCAGATCTGGGTGATTTCTATATAATAGAAAAAGGATTGAAGGATGGTGAAGAAATAGCTACAAATGGAGTGTTTAGAATAGACGCATCGGCACAGTTGCTAGGACAAAAAAGTATGATGAATCCTACGGGAGGTAAAATAAGTAGCGGAGGACATGCCGATATGGATATGGGTAACAAAAATAATGATAAAGGATCTGATGATAATGAGGATATGAGCGATATGAGCATGATCGATAAAACAAAAATTGATAAAAAATTCAAACAACAATTAGGGTTTGTTGTTAATGAGTATATTGTTTTAAAAGATGCATTGGTAAAAGGCGATGCTTTTAAGGCTCAAGATCAGGTTAAAAATATTGATAAGGCCTTAAAAGAAGTAGATATGCTTTTGCTTTTAGGTGATGCTCATAATGTTTGGATGGATGCATTAAAAGCTATCAATAGATCGTTAGGAAGAATTCAGAATTCAAAAAATATTGAATTGCAAAGAAGGGAATTTGAAGATCTAAGTTTAAAATTATCAGAGGTCATAAACGATTTTGGAATTATTACATTAAATGAAAAGCCTTTGTATTTAGAATATTGCCCGATGGTCAATGATAATAAAGGTGCTTATTGGTTGAGCTATGATAAAAAAATTAAAAATCCATATTTTGGTGATAAAATGTTAGATTGTGGAGAATTGGAAAAACATTTGAATAAAGAATTATGAGACACTACTACAAAATAACAGGAATGACCTGTAATGGATGTAAGTCCAATGTAGAAAGTGCCCTTGGAAATCTAAAAGATGTTAGGAAGGTATCAGCCAATTTAAAAAATGGGGAAGTCGAGATAGAAATGATTTCTCACATTACTTTAGAAAAATTACAAGAAACCTTATTAAGTGCAGGATTACATTATACCATTGCAATGCCAGAAAAAGATGGTAAGAAATCCAAACACCAACACAAGCACGAACCGGTTGAAAAAGGAAATGGTATATTTTATTGCCCAATGCATTGTGAAGGCGACAAGACCTATGATAAAGCAGGAGATTGCCCTGTTTGTGGTATGGATCTAATCAAACAACCAATCACGATAGCTATCGGGATAGTTGCTTCAACAAAATACACTTGTTCCATGCATCCTGAAATAATAAAGGATGAACCGGGAGCATGCCCTATATGTGGTATGGATCTGATACCAATGGAACCTACAGATAGTGACGAAGATAGAACTTACCAGAGCTTGCTAAAAAAAATGAAAATAGCGATGCTATTTACTGCTCCAATATTTTTAATTGCTATGGCAGAGATGTTGCCCAATAATTTTTTGTTGAATATTTTTCCACAGAATACATGGAATTGGATTCAATTGATTTTATCGCTTCCGGTAGTATTTTATGCTTGTTGGATGTTTTTTGAACGTGCGTGGAAGTCAATAGTTACATGGAACTTGAATATGTTTACCCTTATCGGGATAGGTTCCGGTGTGGCATTTGTTTTTAGTGTTATTGCACTTTTGCTTCCCGGTATTTTTCCCGATGATTTCAAAACGGAAAGCGGAACAGTTTATGTTTATTTTGAGGCGGTAACTGTAATACTCACTTTGGTTTTGTTAGGTCAACTATTAGAAGCAAGAGCACATAGTAAAACAAGCGGTGCCATTAAAGCATTATTAAAATTAGCGCCGACCGAAGCAACATTGGTAATGCCGGATGGTCATGATAAACTTATATCTATTGATCATATTAAAAAAGGAGATTTACTACGGGTAAAACCCGGAGACAAAATTCCTGTAGATGGGTTGATCAAAGAAGGTCATAGTAGTATAGATGAATCTATGATCACTGGAGAACCGATACCAGCAGATAAAAACGTTGGTGATAGGGTAAGTTCCGGAACGATAAACGGGACAAGATCATTTGTGATACAAGCAGAAAAAGTGGGATCAGAAACCTTGTTATCTCAGATCATTCAATTGGTTAATAATGCAAGCAGATCTCGAGCTCCTATTCAAAAATTAGCAGATAGGATCTCTAAGTATTTCGTTCCAATTGTTATAATCATTGCTATCATAACCTTTTTTATATGGAGTTATTTCGGTCCGGAACCAGCTGAGGTATATGCCTTTGTAAATGCTATAGCTGTTTTGATTATCGCTTGTCCCTGTGCACTGGGTTTAGCCACTCCTATGGCAGTTATGGTGGGAGTAGGTAAAGGCGCACAAAATGGCATATTGATAAAAAATGCGGAAGCTTTGGAAAATTTGAATAAGGTGAATGTTTTGATTACAGATAAAACAGGTACGATTACCCAGGGAAAACCTTCGGTAGAAAATGTGGTAAGTACAAGTTCCATAAATAATAAACAATTATTACAATATATTGCTTCTTTAAATCAATATAGTGAACATCCATTGGCGGAAGCTGTTGTTAAATATGCAAAGGATCAAAAAGTTGAATTAGTAGATGTAAAAGATTTTGAAGCAATTTCGGGTAAAGGGGTTATTGGTACAATAGGAAATAAAAAAATTGCATTAGGTAATGAAAACTTGATGCAAGATGTACATGCTGAGATTCCCAAGGATTTATTTAACAAGGTTATTGCAGAACAAAAATTAGGTAAAACCGTTTCGTTTTTAGCTATTGATAAAAATGCTGTTGGTTTTGTAAGTATATCTGATGCCATTAAAAAAACCAGTAAACAGGCCATAGAAGAATTGATAAATCGAGGCATAGAGGTAATCATGCTTACAGGCGATAATAAAAATACAGCCAAAGCTGTTGCAGATGAATTGCATTTAAGTGATTTTATGGCAGAATGTTTACCGGAGGATAAATTAAAAGAGATTAAAAAATTACAAAAAAAAGGTAAAATCGTCGCTATGGCGGGCGATGGAATAAATGATGCACCGGCATTGGCTCAGGCCAATATTGGTATAGCAATGGGTACCGGTACCGATGTAGCTATTGAAAGCGCAGAGGTAACATTAGTAAAAGGGGATTTATTAGGAATTGTAAAAGCAATGAATTTGAGTTATGAAGTAATGAAGAATATAAGACAAAACCTGTTTTTTGCTTTCGTATATAATATTCTTGGCATACCCATTGCGGCAGGATTACTGTACCCGTTTTTTGGAATTTTACTCTCACCAATGATTGCGGCTGCAGCCATGAGTTTTAGTTCCGTTTCTGTGATTGCAAATTCATTGCGATTGAGAAATGTTGAATTGTAGGAGAATTGAAAAAATGTCTGATACTCACCGGGTGACTCAAAGTCACCCGGTGAGTATAAAATTATATCTTTACAAAATTAATTTAAAAGTAGAATAGATAAATATTTAATTTATAATTTAAAAAATGAAAAGAAAAATTTTAACCGGAATAGTAATTTTAAGTGTTGGATTGTTTGTTACCTCCTGTGACGGGAACAAGAAAGTTGAAGTAAAAGTGAAAACCGAAAAGCAAGAGACAGGAGATAAGGATAAAGAAATAAAAAAATCAGAAATAGCAGCGACCGAATACCAGTGTCCTATGAAATGCGAAGGAGATAAAACTTACCATGAACCGGGATCTTGCCCAGTTTGTAAAATGGATTTGAAAGAAGTAAAAAAAGAAGCTGCAGAAGGGAGTCATGAGGAACATGAAAATGAATAGCTCTTCATTGTAGTTGATACTCACCGGGTGACTCAAAGTCACCCGGTGAGTAATCGTTTCTTACATTCGCTGTCTAACAATTTCATAAAGTGCAACGCCACAGGCTACAGAAACATTTAAAGATTCTATTTCACCCAGAAGGGGTAATTTGCCTTTTGTATTGGCAATTTTTAAAACTGAAGCAGAAATACCTTTGTGCTCTGATCCTAAAACAAGGGCCGTTGGTTTCAGAAAATCAATATCGAATAAGGTCGTATTGGTTTTTTCAGTGACGGCTACTATTTCAATATCTACCGCTTGCATTTGGTATATGGCATCCAAAATATGATCTACCCTGCAAATAGGTAGCTTAAAAGCCGCTCCTGCGGAAGTTTTTATGGCCTCTGAATTAACAGGAGCACTACCATGTACAGGAATAATAATTCCATGAACACCAGTACATTCTGCTGTACGAATAATGGCCCCCAGATTTCTTACATCACTTATTTGATCCAATAATAAAAATAGGGGTGTTTTATCGCTTTTTAAAACACTTTCAATAAGTTCTTCCAGGTCGGTAAAGGTTATTGAAGATATTTTTGCAATAGCCCCCTGGTGGTTTTGAAATTTAGATAAAGAATTTAATTTTTCTACCGGAACATAACTAGAGGAAATTTTATTTTTCCTGATCAGACCATTTAATTCTGAAGCTAAAGCCCCTTTTAATTCTTTTTGCAAATAGACCTTTTCAATTTCTTTACCCGAGTGGATCGCCTCGATAATTGCTCTTAGCCCAAATATTTTTGTGGTGTCATTGTTCATGGGGCAAAGATATGTAAAAAGTCAGGGCTTCACTTAAGTGAAACCCTGACTTTTTACAAAAAAAAACCATCCGCCAAAGGCGGATGGCATT
>DAOUPU010000036.1 GCA_030625995.1 Flavobacteriaceae bacterium | reverse complement strand
TTATTCATTTAGCAGCAGAAAGTCATGTAGATCGTTCGATTACGCATCCCAATGATTTCATAGAAACTAATGTTTTGGGAACAGCCAATTTATTGAATGCCTTTCGAGATATATGGCAAGGGAATTTAAAAGGAAAATTATTTTACCATGTTTCTACTGATGAAGTTTATGGCTCCTTAGGAAAAACAGGGCTGTTTAAGGAGACAACTTCTTACGATCCACAATCACCCTATGCAGCTTCTAAGGCTTCTTCAGACCACTTGGTAAGAGCCTATGGTAATACTTATGAATTACCATTTGTAATTAGTAATTGTTCAAATAATTATGGTGCGAATCAATTTCCCGAAAAATTGATTCCATTATTTATTCATAATATTAAAAATAATAAGCCATTACCTGTCTATGGCGATGGAAATTATACCCGTGATTGGCTTTTTGTGGAAGATCATGCCATTGCTATTGATGAAATTTTTCAAAACGGAAAAATTGGGGATACCTATAATATCGGTGGCTTTAATGAATGGACAAATTTAAATCTGATCCACTTGCTTTGCGACTTGATGGATGAAAAATTAGATAGAACAAAAGGTACTTCTGTTAAACTAATCACTTTTGTAAAAGACCGTGCCGGTCATGACAGACGTTATGCCATTGATGCTACTAAATTAAATCGAGAACTTGGCTGGAAGCCGTCTGTTACTTTTGAAGAAGGTTTGGCTAAAACGGTGGATTGGTATTTGAAAAATGAAGCTTGGTTAAATAATGTAACTTCAGGGGCCTATCAAGAGTACTATACAAAAATGTACGGGTAACTTTTTAACCCTAAAATTATCTATAAATTTAAAAACGGATAAAAAAAAGCCCCGATCTCTCGGGGCCGGATACTGGTTGAAATAAATCAACCAAAATCAACTAACCAAACCTTATCTTTATATTTTTAATTCTAATTATCTTCTCTAAAGAAATTAGAACGTCTTCTTTATCTTATTGTTGCTTTATGTTTCAAAGATTTTTAAAATCCTTAGATGCAAAAGTATAAAATATTATTTAAATTCTAAAATCTTTATTACAACATTTGTGCCAACATGAATTTTTCGAAAAATAAAAGTATTAAATTTTTCTTAACTAAATGCTAAATAAATCATAAGAAAAATAATATTTCTTGACTGGTCATTCACTCCCATGGCGAAGAGCTATATATATATTTTCAAAACAAAATATTAAAATTACACTATGAAAATTCTATGGCAGTGTATGTCATTGTTTATCATGTTTTTATAGTTCATAAACTAAGACTTTATAATAATTATATTTAACAGAAGAATTATACTTTTTATAGGAGATATTCGTTATAATATATACGCTCAATTTAAATTACATTTGCTATGAAAATATTATTTGGGGCAATTTTTTTTCTCTTTATTGCCATTACAGCTCAAGCACAATCTTACGACGGAAAAGGAGATAGTAAAATTAATGTCGGTTACAATATCTATGGTTACGAAAATGGAAGTGGAATTAAAGCGACTTATTGCTATGGCTTAAGCGATCTCTTTTCACTTGGAGCAGGTGCGACCTATTATTTCAATAACGAGGATAATGATTACTTTTTATATGCCAGGGCAAGCTTTCACCTTGGTCCTCTAATGGATTTACCTCCTAAGTTAGATATATATCCTGGAGTAGAAATTGGATATTTGTCATCTCAAAACGTTGGCTTAGCAGCTTATCTGGGAATTCGTTACTTTTTTAGTGACAGAATAGGTATTTATGCAGAACTTGGAAGTTACGGAGCTGTAGGATTAAGTGTCTGCATTTAAATTACGGATAATAAACCGTTTCCAATCTTTCTATGCCACTGAGCTTATAATAAAAATCTTTACCGTTTATCTGATAAACTAGAACGGCCTGGTCATCTTCCAGTTCAAACGGAATGTCATCACTGCTTTTCTTCGCAACTTTGTTATTTAATGTGATCTCATCTACAAGAATGTCCTTCGAGCTAAGTGTAGTATAACCTCCGACTAAAGTAAATTTATTAAGGTGAAAATTTGGAACAACTTTCAGTTCTCTATTTTGGAAATAAATGGTAGTAAATTCTAGATTAGTAGTTTCAAATGTTCCAACTATTTGAATTTTGAATCCGTTGGTTGCCTTTTTCCCACTAACATAATAAAAATAGCTTTTTTCAACAATTGTAAATGGTGCTTTTTTTTGGGAAAAATCATATTCATTAGGTGTAAAACCAAAGGAGAATAATGCTATAAATAAAAATAATGTTACGTTCTTTAAATTTGTCATGGGTTGGGGTTTATTTAATACGCTCTTTCTTTTTTCCCTTCATAAAAATTCATAAAGGCTTTATTAACAACTTTCATGCCCCCTTTTGTAGGATAATTCCCTGTAAAATACCAATCTCCAGGATTGTCCGGACAGGCTTTGTGTAAGTTGTCTATAGACTGATAAATAATTTCAACTTCAGCATTTATATCTTCAGTTCTTAATAATTGTGCTATTTTATCTGAAATTTGTTCCGCTGTAAAGGGTGCGTACATCTCCTTTACGTAATTTTCAGGATGATCATTATTCAAATTGTCAATACATTTTTCATAGATCTCCTCAATCAAATGATATTGATTATTTTCCTTTAGTAAAGCCAGGGTTGCTCTAAACGCAATAAACTCTTCCAATTTGGCCATGTCAATTCCATAACAATCGGGATAACGAATTTGCGGGGCAGAAGAAACAACCACAATTTTCTTTGGGTTTAACCTGTCCAATATTTTAATGATACTTTTTTTCAGGGTAGTTCCTCTTACAATACTATCATCTATAATTACCAAATTATCTGTTGGTTTCACCACACCATAGGTGATATCATAAACATGTGCAACCAAATCATCTCGACTATTATCGTCGGCTATAAATGTTCTTAGCTTGGCGTCTTTGATCGCTATTTTCTCAATACGTGGTCTTTCCGACAGAATCTCAGATAATTTTTTTGCTGAAATGTTTTTATTACCCTCGAGAATTGTCTTTAATTTATGCTTATTCAAATAATCTTCCGCTGCTTCAGACACTCCATAAAAGGATGTCTCTGCTGTATTTGGAATATAAGAAAAAACAGTGTTATTTATATCGTTATCAATGTGTTGTAATATCTTTGGAAAGATAAATTTTCCTAAGTTCTTTCTCTCCTCATAAATGGAGGCATCGCTTCCACGAGAAAAATAGATGCGTTCGAAGGAACATGCCTTATTAGGTAATTGATTCATTACTTGTTCTACCGTAACTTTACCGTCCTTTTTTATAATTAGAGCATGTGCTCTATCCAGTTCTTTAACCTCGTCAATTTCAGCATTGAATACCGTTTGGATAACCGGACGTTCTGACGCCACTACAACAACCTCATCGTCATGATAATAATATGCGGGCCTTATTCCTGACGGATCTCTTAAAACAAATGCATCTCCATGTCCAATTAGCCCTGCCATTGCATAGCCACCATCCCAATTTTTAGACGCTCTGTTTAAAATCTTTTGAATGTTCAATTCCTGACCTATCAGGGGTGATGCATCCTTTTTACTAATTCCTTGTTGCTTGAATTTATAATATAAATCCAACACCTCGTCATCCAGAAAATGTCCTATTTTTTCAAGTATTGTTACCGTATCGGTATTTTCTTTAGGGTGTTGTCCTATCTCAATTAATTCCTGTAATATTTCGTAGGAATTCGTCATATTAAAATTCCCGGCAACGATCAAATTTTTATGTTTCCAATTGTTCTGCCGTAAAAATGGGTGAACGCTTTCAATGCTGTTTTTACCGAAGGTACCATAGCGTACATGTCCCAGAAATACATTTCCCATATAGGGCATATTTTCCATTTGCCAATTTAGATCATCAATCTTGTCCGGGTTTTCTTGTATCACAGTACTCAACCGGTTATTGATCTTAGCAAAAACATCTTGAATAGGTTGCTGATCAATTGACCTAATTCTACTTATATATCTTGTTCCGGGTTTAACATCGAACTTTAAACTTGCAAAACCAGCACCATCCTGCCCTCTATTGTGTTGCTTTTCCATCAATAAGTACATTTTATTGATTCCATAAAAAGCAGATCCATATTTCTCTCTATAAAACTGAATTGGTTTCAGTAATCTAACAAGTGCAATTCCACATTCATGTTTAATAGCATCACTCATTTTTTAAAGTATTTTATAAATATAAACTATGTCAGTTCAATTTCAAATTGAGTTAATTCTTTAAATTCTTGTAATCTATTTTGTACCTCTAAATTACTGAGGTCCTCCATTCTCTCTGTTCCAAATTTTTCAACACTGAATGATGCGAGGTTAGATCCAAAAATAATCGCTCTTTTCATGTTTTCAAAGGAAATATCATGGGTGCTTGCCAAATAACCTATAAATCCTCCTGCAAATGTGTCTCCTGCACCCGTTGGGTCAAAAACTTCCTCTAACGGAAGGGCCGGGGCAAAAAATACGTCTCCATTATTAAAAAGCAAAGCTCCGTGTTCCCCTTTCTTAATAACAACATAATTTGGTCCCATTTTATGAATTTTCTGAGCGGCTCTTACCAAAGAATATTCACCACTTAGCTGTCTTGCCTCTTCATCATTAATTGTTATAACATCAATCTTTTTAATAACCTCCAACAATTCGTCCAAAGTATTATCCATCCAAAAATTCATAGTATCTAAAACTACTAATTTTGGTCTAACCGAAATTTGGTTTATAACAGACAGTTGTACAGAAGGGTGTAAATTTCCAAGCATTAAAAATTCCGAATCCAAATAATGTGCAGGTACAATCGGATTAAAATTTGCCAGTACATTTAGATCTGTTATTAATGTATCTCTCGTATTTAAATCGTTGTGATATCTACCACTCCAAAAAAAGGTTTTCCCGTCTTCTACAACTTCAACACCTGAAGTATCAATATTCCTGTCATTCAACATTTTTAAATATTCTTCCGGAAAATCGCCACCAACAACAGATACAATCCCTGAATCAACACCAAATTGCGAAGCTGATAATCCGATGTAAGTAGCTGCACCCCCTAAAATTTTATCCGTTTTTCCAAATGGTGTTTCAATAGCATCGAATGCCACAGTTCCCACGATTAAAAGCTTTCCCATTTAATGATGATTTATGTACTTTTGCAAAAATAAGTTTAAAAAATGATTATTAAAGAATTACAAGACGAAATTATTGATGAATTTGGGATGTTCGATGACTGGATGGAACGATATGAATATATTATTGAAATGGGCAAATCTCTTCCTTTAATAGAGAACCAATATAAAACAAATGACAATTTGATAAAAGGATGTCAGTCAAAGGTTTGGTTACATGCCGATTATAAAAACGATAAAATCATATTTACTGCTGATAGCGATGCTATTTTGACCAAAGGAATAATAGCATTACTATTAAGGGTTTACTCTAATCAATCTCCTAAAGATATTCTTAATTCCGACGCTTTTTTTATCGAAAAAATTGGGTTAAAAGAACATTTGTCTCCAACTCGGGCCAATGGATTATTATCTATGGTTAAGCAATTGAAATTATACGCTCTTGCATATCAGGTAAAAAGTAGTTGATTCTATAAATTAGCTAATTTATTTAAATACATTATCTTTGCCCTTATTTAGAATGATTTTAAAAAGCGAAAATGGAAAGCACCACAAATGAACTTCTTGGAGTAAAAATTGTAGAGATGATAAAAACTATTTACGATCCCGAGATACCGGTTGATATTTATGAATTAGGATTGATTTATGATGTGCTTGTAAACGATACTATGGATGTAAAGGTTCTCATGACCCTTACCTCTCCAAACTGTCCTGTGGCTGAAACTTTGCCGGTCGAAGTTGAAGAAAAAATTAAAAGCATTGACGAAGTTAGAAATGCTGAAGTTGAAATAACCTTTGATCCTACCTGGACGCAAGACATGATGAGTGAAGAGGCAAAATTAGAGCTTGGTTTTTTATAATTATCAACCCCCCTTCAATGCCTGACAAAATTGTAAATAGAGTTGCCAATAGTAAATTAGTTACGATTGATCTGGAAGATTTTTTCCCGGAGGAAGAACGCATTCTATTTGACATAAAAAAATGGCTGTTTGCAGAGCAAATATTAAAAGAGAAGGACTTTCGTGCATTTGTAAAAGATCATAACTGGAAAAAATATCAAGATAAATATGTTGCTCTTACTTGTTCTTCAGACGCAATTATACCTTCATGGGCTTACCTGCTTATAACTGTTTCTCTTTCTCCTTTTGCTAAACAAGTGGTCATAGGGAGTTTAAAAGAGTTAGAGTCTGCGATATTTCAAAAACTAATAAGTGAATTTCCTGTAAAAAATTATACGGAAAAACCAATTATAATAAAGGGATGTTCTAATAAAATTATTCCGGAAACAGCTTATTCTCAATTAATTAACGAATTGCTCCCCTATGCAACATCTATTATGTACGGTGAAGCCTGTTCAAGCGTACCATTATACAAAAAGATAAAACAATAAATTATTGCACTTTATTTAATAGTTGTATTTTTGCATTCCAAAATTAACTAACCTTACAATTATGAAAAAAACACTACTAACCGTTGCCTTATTACTAGGCGCGATTACATTTTATGCACAAGAACGAGAAGAACTTGAGGCAGAACAAACAGCTAAAAAGGACTCTATAAAAGCTCTCGAACAGAAGGTAAATGATATTCAAGCTGAAATCGATGCTCTTCCTGGATGGCGCGTAAATGCCTTTGGTACAATAGGAGGCAATATTGCCGGTTCTAACAACTGGTATTCTAATGATATTCCAAATTCTGCAACTGGAAATTTCGGTTTCTCCATTAATGCCATGGCCCATCTGGATGAGACCAAGTTCTTTTGGAAAAATGAAGGAAATTTGAAGATGAGCTGGGTAAAATTAGATAATAAGGACAGTACTGATGACAGCGATAGATACGCCGCCTCTACAGATGTTTTTGAAATATCATCCTTATATGGATACAAACTTGGTAATAAATTTGCAGTATCAGCTCTTGGTGAATATAGAACTTCTATCTTAAATAACTTTAATGACCCCGGTTATCTTGATCTCGGTGTTGGTGGAACGTGGACACCCGCAAAAGGACTGGTAGTTGTGGTCCACCCTTTTAATTATAATTTCGTATTTAGCAGTGATAAGGACAATATTTACAGCTCTTCTTTTGGGGCCAAAATTGTGGGTGATTATATGAGAGATTTTGGTGATCTCAAATTCAAAACAAAACTTTCTACATTTCTGAGCTATAAAACTATGAATTATTCAAACTGGACCTGGACAAACACTTTTGGATATACTATTTGGGGAAAACTTGGGGTTGGTTTTGAGATTGGCCTCAGACAAAATAAGCAAGAAGCTTTAGATTATAATAGAAATATCTTGAATGATCCAACTGCAACATTTAATAATATTGACAACAAATTACAAAACTATTGGTTAGTCGGTTTAAATTATTCTATCTAAGCATAATACTAAAATTTTCAGCACATTATAAATAAAAGCTCTCTAATCTAGAGGGCTTTTCTTATCTTAGCTGTTAAACCCCTTTTATGACACTACTTATAATTTATGGGCTCATATCCATTACATTTTCATTTTTGTGTTCTATTCTGGAGGCTGTTCTTTTAAGTGTTACACCAACTTTTATAGCGATTAAAAAAAAAGAGAATAAGAAATATGCCAGAGTTCTTAAAAACCTTAAAGATGATATAAACAAACCATTAATCTCAATTCTAACAGTTAATACCATTGCACATACGGTAGGTGCTATACTAGTAGGTGTTCAAGCAGAAAAAACTTTTGGGTCTGGAAATAACGCCCTGGGTATTGTATCTGCAATAATGACTTTTTTAATTTTGGTGATTTCTGAGATTATCCCAAAATCAATTGGCGCTAATTATTGGAAAGAGTTGGCTAACTTTTCCTCAAAAACCATTGTCCTATTAATGTTTCCTCTCAAAGTTACCGGCATATTATGGTTGCTGGAACTTACTACAAAACTAGTAGGGAAAAATTCTCATGTTGCATATGTAAGTAGAGAAGATTTTCAAGCAATGACCGAGATTGCTCAAGAAGAAGGTGTTTTTATAGAATCCGAAAGCAAGGTAATCAAAAACATCATTGATTTTCAAAAAATTAAAACTAAGGATATCATGACACCGAGAACAGTTATGAATACTGCAAACGAAAATATGACGATTCAAAAATTCTATGAAGAAAACCCTTTATTGAAATTTTCCAGGATTCCCATTTATACAAATTTTCCAGATAACATTAGTGGATATATTTTGAAAGATCAGTTATTAGAGGCAATAATAAAAGGAAACGGTGAAAACGCACTAAAGTCGATTGCGCGTAAAATATTCATTACTTCAAGAAACTTACCTATCAAATCTCTTTTCGACAAACTTATTGAAGAGCACGAACATATTGCATTAGTAGTGGATGAGTATGGTTCTTTAAGTGGTTTGGTAACGCAAGAAGACATTATAGAAACCTTATTGGGATTAGAGATCGTTGATGAAAGTGATGGTCATGAAGATTTACAACAATTAGCGAGAAAAATGTGGGAAATAAGAGCAAAAAGAAGTGGTATCATAGATTTGGAGATAAAAGATGAAGAATGATTTTACTCGTATTCCTGATACAGAAAATCATTATATGGAAAACGCGTAATATGTATCTTTTTAACTTTCTCAAAAACAAGAGCCTTGAACTCGTCCAAATTTTCCTTATTCAATGCCGAAATAAATATGCAATCATTATCTAATTTTGACATCCATGTCTTTTCCCAATCTTCTAAAGTATAATGAGCTTTTGTTTTTTCAGTTATCAAGTCATCGTCATCAATAGTTGCATGTTTAAACTTATCTATTTTATTAAAAACCATTATGGTTGGTTTTGACATTTTCTTATTTTCCAGAGTAATTTCATCTAAAATTTGATCCACTGAAGCAATGTGGTCCTCGAAATTCGAGTGTGAAATATCTACTACATGCAACAATAAATCAGCTTCTCTAACTTCATCAAGGGTAGATTTGAACGATTCTATTAGTTGTGTAGGTAATTTTCTTATAAATCCGACTGTATCCGTCAGCAAAAACGGTATGTTTTTAATCACCACTTTTCTAACAGTAGTATCCAGTGTTGCAAATAATTTGTTTTCGGCAAAAACATCACTTTTACTGATAACGTTCATCAAGGTCGATTTTCCAACATTAGTATATCCTACTAACGCAACTCGTACTAATTTACCTCTGTTCTTTCTTTGAACAGACATTTGTTTATCAATAGTTTTTAGTTTTTTCTTTAATAAAGATATTTTATCTCTGATTATCCTTCTATCTGTTTCAATTTCTGTTTCTCCGGGTCCACGTAAACCAATTCCCCCTTTTTGTCTTTCTAAGTGAGTCCACATTCTCGTTAGCCTGGGTAGTAAATATTGACACTGTGCCAACTCCACTTGTGTTCTGGCATATGAAGTTTGTGCTCTCTGTGCAAAAATATCTAGTATTAGATTTGTTCTATCCAAAACTTTACAATCTAATATCTTTTCAATATTTCTAACCTGTGCCGGATTCAATTCATCATCAAAGATGATAGTTTCAATATGATTACTCTCTATATATTCTTTAACCTCGCCTAATTTTCCTGATCCGATAAATGTCTTCGGGTTTGGGAAATCTAACTTTTGAGTAAACCGTTTCATTACTTTTCCTCCCGCGGTATAAGTCAAAAATTCCAACTCATCCAAATATTCCTTTGATTTCTCCTCATCCTGATGACTGGTTATTATACCAATCAACACAACATCTTCAATTTTTTTATTTCTTTTTTCTATCATGTCGCAAATTTACAATCCTTTTTTATTATGGTATAAGCTTAATATTTTTTATTTTCGATAAATATTATCTTCTTTTTATGATAAATAACTTTTCAGTTGCATTTTATAATTTGGAAAACCTTTTTGATACCGAAAACAACCAATTTACTTTGGATAAGGATTTTACTTCCAATAGTGATCTTGACTGGAATAATGATAGATATATTCGAAAAATTGAAAATTTGAGCAAGGTTATTTCAAAAATTGGAATTAAAAACTCCAAATTGCCCCCTGTTCTTTTAGGTGTTTCGGAGGTTGAAAATAAAACCTGCCTGTTGGATCTAATAAATTCAAAAAAATTATTGCCTCATGCATATGATTTTGTGCATTACGATTCTCCTGACGAAAGAGGAATAGATGTTGCCTTTCTGTATCAGAAAAAATATTTTGAACTCACTTATTCTGATACCTATACGTTATTTCTAACGGATGAAAAGAATAATAGAGATTTTACTAGAGATATTTTATTGGTTTCAGGTAAGCTATTCGACGAAGAAATTTTTGTTATTGTAAACCATTGGCCATCAAGAACTAACGGGGTAAATTTTTCAGATGGAAAACGGGTAGAAGCCGCCAAACTAGTTCGGAAAATCATAATAGATCTTCAAAAAGAAAATAAGAATCCTCATATAATAATAATGGGTGATTTTAATGATGAACCAAATAGTAATAGTATTCAGAATTATTTAATGTTCGAAGGTATGTTTAACCCGATGTTACCCATAAAACAAAACAAAAAAGGTTCCGTGAAATATCATGGTAAGTGGTACATGTTTGATCAAATAATTTTAAGTAATACTTTTATAATGGGTAGCTCTAATGAAATGAAATTTAAAAAAGCTGAAATTTTTGATGCCTATTTTTTACAGGAAAAGTCCGGTAAAAGGAAAGGCGCTCCTAAAAGGACTTATATCGGTAAGTGGCATCAAGGTGGCTATAGCGATCATTTTCCGGTTTTTGTTAATTTCCAGAAAATTATTAAAATTTAATAAAATTATTTTCCTAGAATTTTAAAATTATCAATATCATAAGTTGTGCCAATTCCAGGATCACCACCAAGATATCTCAAGGCGATATAGACTTTACCGCTTAAACAGCTCAAACTAATTTTACCCGAAGAAATATAATCCGTTCCATATGTACTTGAGGGCCCGACAGAAATTTTTACATCCAGTTGTTGCCAGGTTGCCTTTTCAATATTTTCTGAGAAATCTGTAGAAACCCAAGCCGTTAAAATAGTACCGTTATCATAAGATGCTTTGGTATCAAAAGTTAATATCTCATCTTCAGAATTATCGAAGTTTATGGCAGGACTAACTAACCATACTTCCAACGGATTTTCTTCTGAATTATACGCAGAAATCCGCATATTATTATTTCCGTCGAACGAACTTTTTTTGTATTTTTCTTTACCAAAATTCATATTGATATTGGTCCAGCCCAATTCTTCCAAATCCTTAGTTTTATTGATGTTTTCGAAGTCTTCATAAAAAATGATTTGTTGACTATTATTTGTCTCTCCGGCACAATTTAAAAATTCCGGATCACATCTGTCTTCATCTACAAAATCAACTGAGGATAAATTATTTAAAACGAGAATATATTTTTCAGAATAATAATCCTTCGTCAGTACCGCTTGTATATCGCCTCTTTGGGCTGGAATTAAATTCGATTTAAAATCGGAGAATGTACTGGTGCTTAGAATTGTTGATATTCTGCTATCACATTGAACTAGTACTCTCTCCCCATCAAATTCGTCATAAGTTTCGCCTGCGTAAGTTTTACCTATTTCATCATTTCTAAACTGTACGTCTTTGAGCTGTATATAAATACCAATGTCCTCATTGTTAAAATCAGTTAAAGTAATTGGTTTTGAAATTATATTTTCTGTTGTTCCAGAACGAACGATAAAATCATCTATTAAATATTCCGGGATTACTTCTATTTCGTTTCTCACATTATAACCAATAATATATTTTCCATCATCATTGGTAACGCTCAATCCTGCCATTTTTATATATATTTTTCTTCCAAAATTAAACTTTGTAAAATATGCCCTAAGATCAATCAATACTTCAATTCCAGAAGTGGGGTTTTCATTTTTATCCTGGATGATCATCTTCTTATAGAAGTTTCCTCCTTCATCACTTGATATTACATATGCTTCAATAACAGAGGTGTCATCAGCCTTAAAAGTATAGATTTTTTGACCTGCCTGATTGGAAGCGTTTTTAATGGCTCTAATATCTGAATTCGATTTAATTTGTGGTTCGGTAATTTCAAATTCAGGTACTTTAAAATCATCTAATTCAACACACGAAAATAGATTGGTTATCATTAATAATGATCCAATATAATAGGAGGTTTTTTTTACTTTCATGGTTTTATATTTCAAAGTCTAAAATTGACGGAAACATAAAATGATGTTCCGTATCCGAACCAGTATTTTGGTCCAAATAAGGGGAAATCTCTGCTTTTATCTTCCAGTAGGGTCTCATAATTAGCATTTCTTGATTGCTCATATCCTCCAGTCTTATAAATTGTGTTTAACAGATTACTCACATTTGCAAAAAAACCAATATAGTATTGCTTAATTTTCCACGACTTGCCGCCAACTACATTAACCAAAAAATATGGATCAAATACTTGCTGCCTTAGGAGTACCTTCGCTATATCCGGATCATAATTATTAAAAGGCAAGCCCTCTGTGTCCGTATAAAAATTTGCAGTACGGGTAATTGGCGCAATGTTAACGTATGCATTAGAAAAATAATTGGTCGTAGCACCAAACCACCAATATTTAGGGTCATTGTATTCGAAACCAAGTGAATAGGCTCTTTGGGGTCCGCCGGCTATAAAATAGTTCTTCAAGTTTGTTCTTCCATAGCTTAGTGGTTCTGTTAATCCATCAGAAGTAAGGTAAAGGTTTGGGTTGTTATTGTAAACAGACTGACCGATAGCTGCAACACCCTTTAATTTTAAACTAGGAAGTATACGTACGTCAAACCCTAGTTCAATACCCATGTTCTCACGGTCAATATCGGTCAATATTTCTTGCACGAATGCCGTATTTTCCGCTGTATTCAATCCTGACAGACCATCGGCAAAATAAAATGAGATATGTGTATTGTCTTCTTGTTTTATCCAGTATGCATTGATTTTCAAATTTATTTTAGGATGACGTAAAAAATATCCCACATCCATTGCGCTAATTATTTCCTTCTTTATATCAAAAACAATATCATTGTTTTCACGAATATTGGAAAATGTATTATTTGTGGTTGGTGCTTGGGTAAAATGAGCTGCATTTAAGGTGAACAAATGTCTTCCGCTTAGTTTATATGTCAAGCCCCCTTTTGTACCATATCCGGTAAAAAATATTGCTTCACTTTTTCCTAAGGACTCACTCCCGGGGTAAGCTCCGTTTTCATATAATCCAGTTCTTAGATATTTTGAAGATGAAAGGCCTAATGATAAAAAAGCTTCGATTCGTTTGCTGATATATTGACTTTGTAGAAAGCCATCAATTACTATTGCTTTTAAATTATAGTTGTATTTATACTTTTGACCCTCACCAACCAGTCTATTCGGATTTTGCAGATCACTTTGAGCTTGTTCCAAATTGTCTCCATAGACATCTACATCTAAAAAGCGAACCCCTCCAAGGAGGTCTATTATTTTTGCATAATTTTCAGAATTCAATGTCCTGTATCCGACAGATCCATTTAAAGAAAAATTGTTGTTGAGTTTAAGATATAATATGGAATTTAAAGATAATTGTTTGTCATCTTTTCTATCTTCATAAAGGGCGTATACAGTATTACCTCCCTGTTCTTCCATATTTCTATTTGCATTGTATAGGGATAACCAGTTTATTTGCCCGTCTTCCAAAAATTTCTGCTGTGCAAGATATGCTTCGGTATAATCAGGGTTGTCGCTATTTCTCAAAAAATAACTTGGTAGTTTTTGATAATATGTTGGATCTGGATTTAATCCTCCACCAACAATACTTTGGCTTCCATCGCCATTGGATGTAATTCTTGTACCTCCATAATCAATCCTGCTATTACTAACAAATCCTATTTGATAGGTAATATTAGTCTGAATACTAATATTACTATTTTTTCTCCAAAAATAATTTAGTTGAAAAATGGGTTCTTCAATTGTCCGTATTCGAGAATTTCTAATTTTATCTTCTTGATTACCCCAATAAGAATTGTATTTTATGCTTTTTAAATTAAAAACCTCTTGGGTAATGGATGATGATTTTCCTCTGCTGTTGTGTGCATAAACAGCAGTAAAATTCAATTTATTTTTATCATTGATTCGTTTTTCAACGGATGCGAAAAATGAATTGGCATTATACGGAGTGCCTTCTCTAAACCCTTGGTTTGCAAATCTCTTAGAAACGGAAATCGTATAGGCCCAATCCTTGTTAGAATATCCTGAACTATAGCTCGCCATAATTCTGCCCTTATAACTTCTATTAGACATGGCGTATGATATTTTGGCTCCTTTTCTATAATTAGCCCCTAGAGTTGTAATGTTTAAGGTCCCTCCTATTCGTCCAAAAGAAACTGTAGAGGGAAACATGTTTGCAGAAAACTCCTGATTTCGCATTACATCATTTAAACCACCCCAATTCGACCACTGTGGTCTGCCATTATGTATTTTATTCATAGAAACCCCATTGAGTAAAATATTTCTTTGCTCTGAACCTAAAGATCTTGGTCTAAAAAATGTTGGACTAAAATCATAGGCAACTGTTTTCAAGAACACATCTTTTGAAGAAACCAAAAACCCCGAAATAATATTTGACTCTGCTTTTTCATCATCTTGCAATTCCTGATCAGATAGCTCTATTAAACCGTAATTATTATCTCCAATAGTTTTCTTAACAAGACGTATGACTTTTAGATCCAACTTACCTGAATTGTTTTGTATAGTAATAGGAATCTTTTTTAGTTCATATCCCTCCAGAGTTATTTTTAAAACTATATTTTTTTTAATAATGTCAGTAAATTCAAAATTTCCGTTCGAATCAGTGAACATTTTAAACGTAGAATCTAATATTAGAACTTGTGCCCCTTGTAACTCCGTTTCAGAGACCTCATCAATTATTTTACCCCTAACCATATAAGAGATCTGACAATTTAAAATGTTTGTTGAAAGTGAATAAACAATTATAAAAACAAAAACCTTTTTCATACTATTTTATGGACTAAATCTTAATTTGATACCATTATATGCACTAACTAAATAATAGTTAACATGCCTGAGTTTGTCTTAGAAGGTGTGTGGAGTCTTTATGAATAGATAGCGAAGAATTGTTCGAATAATAATACCATTTCAAAACATAATAAAAGTCATGTTTTTGCAACTTTTGTTACTGTATTTTTGCTTCGTAAAATTAGGAAAATATAATTCTCAATAGTACAAAGAAGATGAGTGGTTAAATTTTGTAAATACATTCAAATATTTCTTAAATTTGAAACTCACCTATTTTAGGTATTAATAAAAAAGAACATTACAAATTTTAAACTATACAACATGAAAAAATCATTAGTTATGCCGAAAAATGCCGACCTAGAAAAATATGGCTTAGAAGGGGTAAAAGCACATTGGAATTTATCATCAGAAGAACTCCAACGAATTACAGTTGAAATGGGGTTAGGTGAAGAAACTACCAATGGAACACTTGATGTTAATACTGGAAAATTTACGGGTAGATCACCTCAAGATCGTTTTTTAGTAAAAGATGAGTACACAAAGGACAGAGTTTGGTGGGGAAATGTAAATAAACCTGTAAGCCCTAAAAACTTCAACTTATTATATGATGAAATTACTAATTATCTGTCTGGAAAAGAATTATATGTTAGAGATGCGGCCGTTTGTGCTGATCCTACATATAAGATGAACATAAGAACCGTTACTGAACTTCCGTGGTCGAATATGTTCGTATTTAACATGTTTTTACGTTTAGATGTTGAGGAGTTGGAAAATTTTGAAGAAGATTGGTTAGTGCTCTGTGCTCCTGGTTATGAGGCTAAAGACCCAAAAAAATATGGTATTCGGCAGGGGAACTTTTCTATATTAGACTTTACAAGAAAAGTTGCGCTAGTTGGTGGTTCTGCTTATACAGGTGAAATTAAAAAAGGAATATTTTCTGCTTTGAACATGATCTTACCAACCGATAGAGATGTTCTACCGATGCACTGTTCTGCGAATGTTGGTGATGAGGGTGATACAGCTATTTTCTTTGGACTATCTGGAACTGGTAAGACTACCTTGTCTGCCGATCCAAATCGAAAATTAATTGGTGATGATGAACATGGTTGGACGAAAGAAAATACTATCTTTAATTTTGAAGGTGGGTGTTATGCAAAAGTTATTGATCTAACAGAAGAAAAAGAACCGGATATCTTTAGAGCTATAAAGCCCGGTGCTCTTTTGGAAAATATAGTTTTTAAGGAAGGAACGAAAGAAGTAGATTATGAGGATAGTTCTATTACTCAAAATACGCGTGTAAGTTATCCTATTTATCACATAGATAATATTCAAAAACCTTCTTACGCTGATAACCCTAAA
>DAOUPU010000183.1 GCA_030625995.1 Flavobacteriaceae bacterium | reverse complement strand
CCCAACGAACAAAATCTTTTTCTAAAGTTTTGATCTTCCTAAAGTCACCAGGAGTATTATCAACCGACAGCATTTTTCCTGTGGGAATAAGCTCGCTATTAACTTCATTGATCTCTTTACTATTCAATTGCAATTCATGATTTAATATAGTTCGTTCCCCGCTCAAATTAAAATAGGAATGATGCGTAAGATTGATTGGAGTGGCCTTATCTGTCTTTGCAAAATATTCGATTATAAACTCGTTGTTATTCGTGAGTGAATAGTTTACCTTGACAGTTAAATTTCCCGGATAACCTCCTTCTCCATCCTTACTCAAATAAGTTAATTCTACACCTACAGCCTTTTCATTCTCAAATAGCTTTGACTTCCAAATATTTTTATCAAACCCTTTAAAACCTCCATGCAAATGATTTGGAGGATGGTTAATATCTAGTTCATAGTTGTTCCCATCCAGAGAAAATTTACCCTTTGCGATTCTATTTCCAAAACGTCCTATCAAAGCTCCAAAACACGGATAAGAATCCAAATAAGCGTTCGATAAATAATTTTCCAATTTATCAAATCCAAGAACTATATTTTGAAATATACCCTTATTATCTATTGTTTTTATAGAGGTAACTATGCCTCCATAATTGGTTATTTTTATTTCAAGGCCTACATCATTTTTAAGGGTAAATAATTGAACATCTACATCATTTACTTGCCCAAAATTTGTCGATAATATCTGCATTTAAATACATATTAGATTAAAATTTTAAGCAAACCGGCTTTGAAATATTTACCTCATTTCCTGTAAAAGTTAAAAATCCTGTCTCTCGATTTCTTTGAAATACAGTAATGTTATTGCTTTTCTGATTGGCTACCAATAAGTAATTTTCATCAGGTGTAAGTGTAAAATTCCTGGGCCAGTCTCCTTCTACCGAGCTAGTAGAGAGTAGTTTTATTCTACCCTCATCGGAAACCGAGAAAACAGCAATACTATTATGCCCCCTGTTAGATGCGTACAAGAACTTACCATCAGAACTGATATGAATATCAGCACAATAGGATTTTTCAGTATAATCTTTTGGTAAGGTACTTTGTTTATCTATTTTTTCAAACAAGCCTGTTGACTTGTCCACTTTGGCGGAGGTAACCGTACTCGATAATTCATTAATAATAAATACCAGATCCTTAAAAGGATGAAATGCTAAATGCCTTGGTCCATCCCCTTTATCCATTGCAAGTGCAATTTGTTTTTCGCCTAGAATTCCTTCTTGGCTAACAGAATAAGAAACAACCTCATCAATTCCCAGATCTGCTACGTAAATAAATTTCCCGTTGGTTCCAAATTTTGAACAGTGAGCATGAGGAGCATTTTGATTTGGTTTTACGATACTGCTTCCAACATGCTGACGTGTTTCGGGATTCTCGTCAATCTTTCCGTTTGTCACTTTATAAACGGCCAGATTGCCCGAGCTATAATTGGCAACAGCCAAAAGGGTTCCCGAATTATTAATTTCTGAAAAACAGGGGCCAACACCTTCACTGGATACTTTACTGATGAGATTTAATTCTGTTCTGCTCTCATTCCACTGGTAGGAGGAAACCTTTCCGGGATCTCTTTCATTTACGGCATAAACAAATTGTTTGTCTTTACTTATGTCAATGAAGGACGGACTCATTGCTTCAGCAACAAGGCCTTTATTTTCAATCATCCCATCATTTGGGTTAAAATTAAATCTATAAATACCTTTACTTGTGCCGTCTGTATAAGTACCAACTAACATTTCAATACTTTTCTGTTTAATGGTCTCTTGTTTTTCGATTGGTTTACTTTCTGCTGTTTTTTTATTACAGCTGATCAAGGAGAATATCATTACTCCTACAGATAGATATTTTAGGCCTAAATTCATTTGGTATATATTAAGATTTACAAGCTCAAAAATAATTGAATTATCTTTAATACAGGAATTAATTTAGTAAATATGTAGCTTATCTAAATAATAATATCAGACCTCCAATAGCAGTCACAATGAGAATAAACCTTCTATAGTTTATATTTGAAATCAACTTGACAATTCTTATACCCAAATAAAACCCAATGATCAAGACAGGTATCATCACAGAATTCAATACTAAAGTTTCTTTATTTATGGTTTTCCAAACAAAAATATGGAAAGGTAATTTGAAAATATTGATGATAAAGAACATCCATGCTGCTGTACCGATAAACTCATTTTTTGGAAGCCGCATTGCTAAAAAATAAATATTGGAAATGGGTCCCGCTAAATTTCCTATCATCGTACTAAATCCGGCCAGAAATCCTGCAGAACTTGAGAACCACAGATTATCGGGAATTGTGATGGTTTTTTTGTTTTCAAAATAGAACATGAGTAAAACAGATCCTATTATGATAATGGCCATCATTTTTTTAAACAGATCTTCAGATATATCATTACCAATCCAAACTCCTGCCAATACACCTAATACCATCCATGGCATTAAATTTTTTATAAACTGCCATCGTGCATGTCTGTTATAATATATTACGGCAAGTATGTCTGCAGAAATTAAAAGTGATAGAAGGATGCCTGTGGAAGCCTTTTCGCCAAAAACAAGAGCCATGATCACTACTATGATAATTCCTATGCCTTTGATACCGGATTTTGCTAAGCCTAATAAGAATACAGCAAAAAATACGGCTATCCATTGTGTTGTGGATAATTCATAGGATTGTAATATTTCAAAATATCCCAATATTTTAGTATTTGAAATTGTAAATCTAAGATTATTTTTTAAACAGAATGCATGAAATATACTAGAGAACAAAGGATTGATTGTTGTTGCCATTTCATAATCTTTTGATATTGAGAAGTGAAGAAATAATAAATTCAAATATTAGCATTATATTTGGGATTGAACCTTATTTTAAAAGATCGAGTTTAAATGCGTTTTTAAGAAAATATTATTTACCTATCACATATTGGAATGAAAAAACATTTAAATCACTATATAATAGAATATCAATTAATTAAAAAATTAAAATTATGAAACAACAAATTCTTTTTGCGATCATTATATTGATATTTTCATGTGACAAACAAAAACCAAAAACAGATTATTTAGGAGTAGTTAATTTAACCGTTAGTGGAGAGAAGGATGCCTTGCTTCATTTTGAAAAGGGCTTGTTATTATTGCATAGTTTTGAATATTCAGATGCGAGAGAGGCCTTTCAGCAAGCTCAAAAAAGCGATCCAAAAATGGCGATGGCCTATTGGGGAGAGGCAATGACCCATAATCACAGTTTATGGGGGGAGCAAGATTACGAAAAGGGAGTTGCGGCTCTTTATGAAATGGAATTGAACGCTTCAGATCAACAAATAACTGAACTTGAAGAAGACTTTTTAGAAGCGGTACAAATTCTTTACCAACCTCAAAAAACAAAATTAGAGAGAGATGTGTTGTATGCAGAGTTTATGGAGAATCTTGAAGCAAGGTATCCAGACAATCATGAGGTGTCCGCATTTTATGCTCTTTCTTTATTGGGTTCAGTTCCGGAAGGAAGAGATGATCGAATTTACGGGCAAGGTGCTAAAATAGCACAAGGAATCCTGGAAGAAAATCCCAATCATCCGGGAGCCTTACATTATCTGATTCATTCTTATGATGACCCGGTACATGCGGGTATGGCCTTAGACGCAGCTAACTCTTATTCTCAGGTTGCACCGGATGCAAGTCATGCCTTGCATATGCCTTCCCATATTTATGTTGCTTTAGGAATGTGGGATGAGGTGGTATCGTCGAATGAAAATTCGTATCAGGCCAGCCTGAACCGGAAGGAGAGAAAAAAACTTGGTAATAATGGTAGAGGCTATCATGCCTATCACTGGTTAGAGTATGGTTATTTGCAACAGGGCAGGGTAGATGATGCGAGAAAAATGGTTTTGGATTTACAGGGATATGTAGAGGAAACGCCTTCTAGTTATGCACGCAGACATTTGGTTTTTTTAAAAGGAACCTTTCTAAATGAAACGGATCTCTGGAATGATCCTGTTGCCGATATAGAAATTGATGTATCCGATTTAAATGTTTCCGTACGCACTCAGTACAACGTAATTGAAGGAAGGAAAGCATTTAGATCTGGGGATGAGATTAAGTTAGAAGAAGCGATAAAAAATATTCAAGATGATCATGCTAAAGAATCACTTTTAGTGACCTATAAAGGTGCGCAACTTTGCTCTAGTGTTTCACGCAATGAGGCAAGTCAGATGGATCTTGACGAATCTTTGATCATGTTGGAGCAATTACTGGCGTTGCAGGCATGGATGAATAATGATAAGGTATTAACGGAAAAGCATTTCCAAAATAGCATTGCATTAAATGACAAACTCAGTTATAGTTACGGCCCCCCTTTTATTCAAAAACCAACAAATGAGCTTTATGCGGATTGGCTTGTTGAACAAAACAGACCGGAGGAGGCAATAGAACAGTATAATTTAACATTAGAAAAGGCTACAAACAGGAAATATGCAGTGACCGGAAAACAAAGAGCTACTGATATATTATAAACAAATTATTATACGAGAGAATTGCATAAAAGTAAGAAAACCGGTCATTAATTTGTTTATATATTGCCATTAATAATTACCTTTATTTTCTATATTTGCAGACGAATTTTCCAGGGATACGACGCTTATAGCGTTGCAGGACTATTCCCGGTTAACGCCGCGCTGGGGGCGTGGAGGTCGTCACGCTCAGGGCGTGATCACCCCAGACAATTAAAGTTTAATGTGTATGTATATAACTAGTAATAAATACTTTGAAATCAAAATGTTTAATATTTTAGGATAATAAGAAGTTAACCATTTCGGGGTGTAGCGTAGCCCGGTTAGCGCGCCACGCTGGGGGCGTGGAGGTCGGAGGTTCAAATCCTCTCACCCCGACAATCAAAATCCGGAGACATGGTATCCGGATTTTTTTATCTCCCAAAATCCAAGCTTGCTTGAGATTTTGGGAGATAAAAAAAGACTACAAGCGGAAGCTTGTCAGGATTTTAATTAGCAACGTTCCTTAAAAAGGATCAC
>DAOUPU010000155.1 GCA_030625995.1 Flavobacteriaceae bacterium | reverse complement strand
TGGTGTAATTTATTTAGATTCCAAAATCAATCATAAAATAACACAAATGAATATTGTGACGTTAAACTTTTCATTAAAAAGATTGTTACCAAGTCTTACTTTATTTTTAGTATTTTCTTTAAACTTAATGGCTCAGGAAGGTGATCCTGCAAATGGTAAGAAACTATTTAATACCAATTGTGCCGCTTGTCATAAATTGGATAAAAAATTAATTGGTCCACCGCTTAAAGGAATTAGCGAGAAAAGAAGCAATGAGTGGCTGCAAGCCTGGATTAAAGATAATAATGCACTAAGAGCAAGTGGTGATCAAGATGCAATAGATATATTTGAAGAGTACCAGGGAATGCCAATGATTGCATATCCTCAACTATCGGAACAAGACATTAATGATATTCTAGCTTTTACAGATGATAAACCAGTAGAGGCTACAGTTGCAGATGCTTCCGAAGTTCCTCAGAAAGTAGACCCAATGGTTGCTGTTGGTAAAAAACTCTTTAATACCAATTGTGCTGCCTGTCACAAATTAGATAAAAAATTAATTGGTCCCGCATTAGGAAATATTGCGGATAAAAGAAGTGAAGAATGGTTGATCGCATGGATAAAAGATAACAATGCTCTGAGAGCTAGTGGAGATAAACAAGCCGAAGATATTTTTAAGGAGTATAATGGAATGCCAATGACAGCTTTCCCACAGCTGTCAGATGAAGACATTTTGGCTATTTTAGCATATACTACAGCAGGAGATGCGAAAAAAATTGCTGCTATAAGTGCTGAAGATGGACTCGCAAAACCCATTACAACCAGTGATTGGGTGTCTTATGTTGTTGCGATTGTTGTTTTAATACTGATTGTCTGGGTCTTTGTGGCCAGCAACAACGGATTTTTAAAAGTTGTCTCCACAATTTTTCTTTTACTTTTAGTTGGTTATGTATTGTTTAACACTCTCATGGAAATAGGGATTGACCAAGATTACCAACCAATTCAACCCATAGCATTTTCACATAAAATTCATGCTGGCGATAATAAAATTGATTGTGAATATTGTCATTCATCAGCGAAACACAGTAAGACTTCAGGAATACCATCTGTGAATGTTTGTATGAACTGTCATAAAAGTATTTCCGAGTATAATGGAGTTACTTCTTCAGAAAAAGACAAAGCATTTTATGACGCTGAAATTCAGAAGATATATGCGGCCATAGGGTGGGATTCTGAAAAATTAGTTTACATAGAGAATTATGAGCAAAAACCAATCAAATGGGTTAAGGTTCATAATCTACCGGATTTTGTCTATTATAATCACTCACAACATGTAACTGTTGCAGGCTTAGAATGTCAAAAATGTCATGGACCTGTTGAAGAAATGGATGATTTATATCAATTTTCACCCCTGACAATGAGTTGGTGTTTAGACTGTCATAAAGAGACTAACGTGGACTTGAAAGGTAATGATTACTACGCAACAATTCACGATGAATTGGCTAAAAAGTACGATGTAGAAAAAGTTACCATTGCTCAGATAGGTGGTAAAGAATGTGGTAAATGTCACTACTAAGTAGTAAGAAGAAAGCAGTAAAAATTAATAAGGTTTAAGATTATTTGATCTTTGAATCTTTCAATCATTAAATAAAAATTATAAATGGCATCAAACAAGAAATACTGGAAAAGTGTTGAAGAGCTAAACGAAAATAGTTCTATTGTTGAAAAGCTAAAACAAAAAGAATTTGTTGAAGATATACCTACGGATCAATTTTTAGGAGACGAACAAGCTCTTGAAAATAGTAATACTTCTCGTAGGGACTTTTTAAAATATGTTGGATTTTCTACAGCGGTTGCATCATTAGCTGCATGTGAAGGACCGGTGATCAATTCTATACCTTATGTAGTGAAGCCGGATGATTTTACACCCGGTGTAGCTGATTATTATGCTACTACAATGGCAGATGGTTATGATTTTGCCAATATTTTGGTAAAGGTTAGAGAAGGGCGTCCAATAAAAATCAATCCAAATAAAGAATCAGATAGTGGATCTACTAATGCAAGAGTACAGGCATCAGTTTTATCTCTATATGATAATAACCGTTTAAGAGGACCTCAAGCAAAAGGAAAACCGACAGACTGGAAAACATTAGATAAAGAAGTTGTTGCTAAGTTGAATGAACTAAAAGCTAAGGGTGAAGAAATTGTTTTTTTAACCGGAACGTTGGCCAGTCCATCAACTGAAAGTTTAATAGCAAAATTCACGGAACAATATGGTAATGTAAAGCATGTTGTATATGATGCTGTTTCGGAAAGCGCCGCCTTGGATGCATTCGAAAAAATGTATGGAAACAGGGTTTTACCGGATTATGATTTTGGAAAGGCAGAGGTAATTGTATCTGTAGGAGCTGATTTTTTAGGTGATTGGCAAGGAGGAGGATTTGAAGTGGGATATTCCAAAGGAAGAGTCCCAAAAAACGGAAAAATGTCTCGCCATATCCAATTTGAGTCTAATATGACCCTTACCGGAGGAAATGCAGATAAAAGGATCATAGTAAGACCATCCGAACAAGTTTTGGTCTTGTCTAAATTATACCAGGCAATTGTTTCCGGAATTTCTACTATGGAGGAATCTCCAATTAATACAGCTGTTCAAAAAGCTGCGGCACAAATAAAAAAAGCTGGTAAAAAGGCGGTTGTCATTACAGGTATTCAGGATGGAAACGCGCAATTATTAGCATTAGCTATTAACAAAGCTATTCAAAGTGAGGTAGTAGATCTAGTTAATACGAAGAACACAAGGCAAGGGAATGATGCCGAAGTCGCAGAGTTGATCTCTGCTATGAAGGCCGGAAGAGTTGGTGCTGTCATCATGAACGAAACAAACCCGGTTTATACATTGGCAAATGGGAGTGAGTTTACCGAAGCATTGAAAAAAGTTAAATTATCAGTTGCCTTTTCAATGACTCCAAATGAAACCGCCAATGTTTCACAATATGTTGCTGCTACTCCACATTATTTAGAATCCTGGGGAGATGTAACGATCAAAAAGGGTCAGTATAGTCTAATACAACCAACAATTAATAATTTATTTGATACGCGTCAGTTTCAAGACGCCTTATTAAAATGGACAGGGACTAATGAAACCTACTATGATTATCTTAAGAATTCATGGGTGCAAAATATTTTGGAAGGTAAATCGTGGAATAAAACATTACATGATGGCACTTTCAATCTTGCCATAGGAAATGAAGAGATAGTTGCAAATGAAATTGATATTAATGCTGCTGGTGCAGCTTTGTCAAACATTAAAGGAAGTGAGTTAGAGCTTACAACTTATGTTAAAACCGGATTAGGAGATGGACAACAAGCCAACAATCCTTGGTTACAAGAATTGCCGGATCCGATTACCAGGACATCATGGGATAATTATTTATTAATTTCCCGAATAGATGCAGAGAAAATTGGATTGAAAAACTGGACATTTGATAACGGAGCTTTAGATGGTGATTTGGTAAATGTTACAGCTAATGGTGTGGTAATAAATAATGTACCGGTCTATATTCAACCGGGTCAAGCGACTGGTTCTGTTGCAATTGCATTAGGATATGGAAGAACATCCGGTGTTCAAAAAGAAATGAGTATTGGTGTAAATGCCTACCCTTTGTCAAATGGACATTTGCAGAATGTAACTATTGAAAAGGTGGCTGGCGAACATAAATTTGCTTGTGTACAGCTACAGCACACTATAATGGGAAGAGAAGGTGAAATTACTAAAGAAACCACCTTAGCTGATTTTGTTTCAAAACCAAAAAAGGAATGGAATCAAGCACCATTATTTTCGTTAGACCATCAAGAAGTTACTCAGGATAAAGTTGACCTATGGGAAAAATTTGATGATACTGTTGGTACAAGATTTAATTTATCTATTGATTTAGCTTCGTGTACTGGGTGTGCAGCTTGTATTATTGCCTGTCATACGGAAAACAATGTACCGGTTGTAGGAAAAGAAGAAATAAGAAAGAGTAGAGATATGCACTGGTTGCGTATTGACAGATATTATTCATCAGACATGACTACCGAGAGGGGTAAGGAAGAAGGAATATATGGAACTGGAGATTTCTTTGAAGCAGAGACTCATCCTTCTGATGCCCCGGAAGTTTCTTTCCAACCAGTAATGTGTCAACACTGTAGTCATGCACCATGTGAAACGGTTTGCCCGGTTGCTGCAACATCTCATGGTCGTCAAGGTCAAAACCAAATGGCATATAACCGATGTATCGGAACTCGTTACTGTGCAAATAACTGCCCTTATAGAGTTCGTAGGTTTAACTGGTTTAAATATGCAAATAACGATGAGTTCAACTATAATTTGAATAATGACCTGAGCCGAATGGTATTAAATCCGGATGTGGTAGTTAGATCACGTGGCGTGATGGAAAAATGCTCTATGTGTATTCAAATGACACAAACCACAATTTTAAAGGCTAAAAAAGAAGGTAGAGCTGTTGTAGATGGAGAATTCCAAACGGCTTGTTCAAATGCTTGTTCCACTGGAGCGATGGTGTTTGGAGATGTGAATGATAAAAAGAGTAAAGTTGCGCACATAGAAAAAGACGATAGAAGCTTTAAACTTTTGGATTTCGTAGGAACAAAACCAAATGTTTTCTATCAGTTAAAGGTTAAGAATACAACAGAAGTTTAAGATTGACAAGTAGTCATGAATAAAGAAATAAAGAATAAATAAATATTAAATATAATTATGTCTCATTACGAAGCATCTATAAGAGAACCATTAATATTAGGAGATAAAAGTTATCACGATATTTCAAATGACATCGCTGCGCCTATCGAAGGAAAAGCTAATAAGTGGTGGTGGACAGTTTTTATTATAGCCTTAATTGCCTTTTTATGGGGAGTTGGTGCAATTGTTTATACAATCGGTACAGGTTTTGGTGTATGGGGCCTGAATAATAAGATCAACTGGGCTTGGGATATTACCAATTTTGTATGGTGGATTGGAATTGGTCATGCCGGAACTTTAATTTCAGCAGTACTACTATTATTCCGTCAAAAATGGAGAATGGGTATTAATCGTTCGGCGGAAGCAATGACAATTTTTGCGGTATTTCAAGCAGGCTTATTCCCTATAATTCACATGGGTAGGGTATGGAATGGATATTGGACTATGCCAATACCCAATCAATTTGGTACTTTGTGGACAAACTTTAACTCACCATTATTGTGGGATGTGTTTGCAATTTCAACTTATTTGTCTGTTTCCATAGTATTTTGGTATACTGGATTACTTCCTGATTTTGCAATGATCAGAGATAGAGCTACAAAACCTTTTCAAAAGAAGATTTATAGTTTAGTTAGTTTTGGTTGGAGTGGAAGGGCTAAGGATTGGCAACGTTTTGAGGAAGTTTCTCTTGTATTGGCAGGTCTGGCTACACCTTTGGTGCTTTCTGTACATACCATTGTATCCTTTGACTTTGCTACTTCGGTAATTCCTGGATGGCACAGTACGGTTTACCCTCCATATTTTGTGGCAGGAGCTGTATTTTCTGGTTTTGCTATGGTTCAAACATTATTGATCATCATGCGTAAGGTTTCTAATTTAGAAGATTATATTACCAGAGGTCATATCGAGAATATGAATAAAGTGATCTTAGTTACCGGTGGTATTGTAATGGTGGCCTATATGTCGGAATTTTTTGTAGGATGGTACTCAGGTAGTTCTTATGAAGATTTTACATACTTATCAGTAGGTGCGGCAACAGGACCTTACTGGTGGGCGTTTTGGGCCTTGATTTTATGTAATGGGGTTTTTCCACAATTATTATGGATTAAAAAATTACGCAGGAACTTTACATTTTCTTTTATAATGGCAGCAATTATAAATACAGGAATGTGGTTTGAACGTTTTGATATTATTGTAATTAACTTAAGTAGAGGTCATTTGCCATCTACATGGACGCAATTTTCACCAACTTTTGTTGATATAGGAATTTTTGTAGGAACAATAGGATTTTTCTTTGTGCTATTTCTATTATATGCAAGAACATTCCCTGCTGTAGCACAGGCTGAAGTGAAATCTATCTTAAAGTCCTCTGGAAATAATTTTAAGAGAGAAAGAGACTCAAAATAAGATTCAAAAAATAAAAAATATAACAAGATGAGTAATAAAGTT
>DAOUPU010000019.1 GCA_030625995.1 Flavobacteriaceae bacterium | reverse complement strand
GCTGCAAGTACTTCATTGATAGGTGCTATGTTTGTATCACTTTTATAGCCGCGTTTATGCAATGATTCTCCTGAACTATCCAGAGATACTGTACATGTGTTTTTTTGAATATGAACATTAAAAAGTATATCAGGATGTTTTAGGTCAATATTGGGCCTATCTCCTGTTTTCTCCCTAAAATAATCTACAATAGCATCTTTACTCTTTAAAGACACATAGAGAGAATTACTAAAATTGTCAGAATTAATTACCGAATTTATGGCGAAGGTCTTTGTTTCGTCTAAATAATCTTCCCATTTAAACTTTTTAAGTTTTTTATAGAGGTCAAATTCATCATTAACATGAAAAGTATAGATAGGAACGAGTATTTTTATTGCAGTCCTCAGAGCTAAATTAGCCTTATACATAAATCCTTTGTCTCCTTTAAATTGGACATTTCTAACACCTTCCTTAATTTGTTGTGCCCCCAAATGACGCAATTCTCTTGCTAAGACCTGTTCAAAACCAAATAAGGTTTTGGCAACCATAGTCATATTTTCTTCCATTTGACAAAAATACACTAAGCTGTTAAAATAAGCACTTGAAAATTTGAGCTATTTTTATACATTTGCTCGAACATTTAATTATGGATAAAACTACTGATTGGTTTGAACATTGGTTTGATACAAAATACTACCATGTTCTTTATGATCATCGAAATGATGAGGAAGCCGAGTTCTTTATGAAGAATTTGATTCTCTTTTTACAATTGGAAAAAGGCGATCGAATTTTAGATTTGCCATGTGGAAAAGGCAGGCATTCTGTTTTTTTAAATTCTCAAGGATTTGATGTGGTTGGAGCTGACCTCTCAAAAAACAGCATTGATTTTGCCAAACGTTTTGAGAACAGAACATTGCAATTTCGGGTACATGATATGCGGCATGCAATTAGTAAAAAGTACAAGGCAATTTTTAATCTTTTTACTAGTTTTGGTTATTTTGACGAAGACAGCTCAAATATTGATGTTTTAAAAAACTTTAAAAACGCCATTGAATCCGACGGGCATGTTGTTATTGATTTTTTGAATATTGAAAAAATAAAAAATAATCTTAAAAAAGAAGAAGTTTTTGAGAAGGGCGGAATCCTATTCCACATTAAAAGGTATATTCAAGGTGAGTTTTTAATAAAAACAATTTCATTCAAGGCTGATAATAAGGAACACAATTATATGGAAAAAGTACATTGTTTGACCTTGGATAAGGCCAAAGAATTTGCCACGGAGGCAAAACTGAATATAAAAAGTATATTTGGCAGTTACAACCTGGCACCATTTGATAAAAAGAACTCTGATAGGCTCATTTTAATTTTACAATGATATATTTAACTCTAATTACATCTGTTATAATTGGATTCGGATTTGGCCTTTTATTAAGCCCCAAAACCAAATTATTACGATTGTTTTTATCCTTTAGTGGTGCATACTTACTTTCTATAACGGTTTTACATCTACTTCCCGCAGTTTTTGAGACTCAAGAAAAACACATTGGATTATTTATTTTATTTGGGATAGTATTACAGACCATACTGGAATTTTTTTCAAAAGGTGCAGAACATGGTCATGTTCATTCGCATGACTTTGCTAAGAAAATACCGTGGTTAATTTTTATTAGCTTAAGTCTTCATGCATTTTTAGAGGGCATACCTTTAGGCTTAAGTTCGAATCAAGAATTACTTTGGGCAATTGTGATTCATAAAATACCTATTACTATAGTGCTGGTAGTTTTTTTACAAAAATCAAGTTTACCAAAAATCTTGATCTATATGTTTATTTTGTTCTTCGCACTAATGAGCCCCTTGGGTTCATTATTAGGGAATAAAATTTATTTTCTTACGGAATATGAGACGCAAATAAATGCAATAATAATTGGAATCTTCTTACATATTTCAACAGCAATACTATTTGAAAGTTCTGAAAATCACAAATTTAACTTCAAAAAATTTATAGCAATTATACTTGGATTCTTAGTGGCCTTTATAAGTTTATAAGATATTAATTAGCTACCTCGCTAATAAATTGTATACGCATAAGTCGCAACTCATCATCATCATAATCACCTTCAAACTCATCTAAGGCATCCTGTATTTTGTCGGTTTCAGCTTCCATAAAATAATCATGGATCTCTTCTTGTTGATCCTCATCCAACAATTCGTGCAAATAATAATCAATATTTATCTTTGTTCCGGAATATACAATTCGCTCCATCACTTTTATCAGCTCTTGCATCTCCAGTCCTTTGGATTTTGCGAGGTCCTCTAAAGGTAATTTTTTGTCAGTATTTTGAATAATAAATAATTTTAATCCAGAGTTAACTCCCGTACTTTTTACAATTAAATCATCGGGTCGCGTTATATCATTCTCTTCCACATAATCAGCTATCAACTTTACAAATTTTTCACCGTATTTTTTTGCCTTACCATCACCAACCCCATGAGTATTTGCCATTTCTTCAATTGTAGTAGGATATTTAAGTGTCATATCTTCTAAAGAAGGGTCCTGAAATACGACGAAGGGAGGTACACCAAGTTTTTTACCAACACTTTTACGTAAATCCTTTAGCATAGCCATTAATTTTTCATCTGTAGTGCCACCTGAACCTTTTACGTTTGTAATGATGTTCGAATCGCCATTGTCCAAATATTCATGATCTTCAGACATCATAAAAGAGGTTGGATTTTTAATGAATTCTTTACCTGTATCAGTTAGTTTTAAAACACCATATTGCTCAATTTCTTTATATAACATATTGGCCACAAATACTTGTCTGATCAGTGCCATCCAAAATTTGGCTTCTTTATGCTTACCTGATCCAAAAAATGCCTGTTTATTCGTCTTATGAGAGATGAGTAAGGCATTTTCCTTACCAATTAAGGTATTTATTATTTCCTTTGATTTATATTCTTCTTTTGTGTTTTTAACCGTCTCTATGAGTATTTTAACTTCGTTCTTCGATTCTGTCTTTTTTTTGGGGTTTCTTACATTGTCATCCATATCGGCCCCATCACCATTCTCACCATCAAACTCTTCACCAAAATAATGCAATAAGAACTTTCTCCTGGATATTGAGGTTTCAGCAAATGCAACCACCTCTTGCAGTAAGGCATTCCCAATTTCTTGTTCCGCAATCGGTTTTCCGGACAAAAATTTCTCCAATTTTTCTATATCTTTATATGCATAAAATGCCAAACAATACCCCTCTCCTCCATCTCTACCGGCCCTTCCGGTTTCCTGATAATAACTTTCTAAACTTTTAGGTATGTCATGATGAATTACAAATCGAACATCCGGTTTGTCAATACCCATACCAAATGCTATGGTAGCAACAACCACATCGATATCTTCCATTAAAAACATATCCTGATGACGAGCCCTGGTCTTGGCATCCAGCCCGGCATGATAAGGTACCGCCTTTATACCATTGACCTGTAATACTTGCGCAATCTCTTCTACCTTCTTCCTGCTCAGACAATAAATAATACCGGATTTGTTATTATACTTTCTTACAAACCTAATAATATCCTTGTCTACATCCTTGGTCTTAGGCCTTACTTCATAAAAGAGATTAGCTCGATTAAAAGATTCTTTAAAGGTTTTTGCATGTGATATTCCTAAGTTCTTTAAAATATCTTCTTGCACCTTTTCCGTTGCTGTAGCAGTCAATCCAATTATTGGAAAATCTCCTATTCTTTTAATTATATTTTTCAAATTTCTATAATCAGGGCGAAAGTCATGCCCCCATTCCGAGATACAGTGTGCTTCGTCAATAGCAAAAAAAGAAACTTTTTGACCTTTGAAAAAATCAATATATTCATCTTTTGTTAAGGATTCAGGAGCAACATATAGTAATTTAGTAATTCCATTTTCTATATCGCTTTTAACTTTGGCAATTTCGCCTTTGTTCAATGATGAGTTCAACACATGAGCCACACCATAATTTGTAGAAATTCCCCTCATAGCATCCACCTGGTTCTTCATTAAAGCAATTAAGGGCGAAACGACTATAGCTGTTCCTTCTAAAATTAATGCCGGTAATTGATAAATTAAGGATTTACCTCCACCGGTTGGCATGATTACAAAGGTATCATTGCCGCTTATAATGTTCTCAATTGCCTTCTCTTGTAAGCCTTTAAATTTATTAAATCCAAAATATTTTTTTAAATTATTTTTGAGATCAAATTTTGTCACTTTCATCCTCTTATTTCTCTAATTTTGAATATTTTTGCAAAGATACGACTATAAGTAATATATTTACTTTTGATACTTAATTGTAGATTAATTTTTAAGTATTTAAATATACAATTTATTTATTAAAATAAAAAAGATTTGAAAAATTCAAAAGATATAATTGCAACAGCAAAAAAAACAATAAATATTGAGGCTGAAGCTATTAAAAATTTGATAAACTTAGTAGATAAAGGGTTTGAAAATACGGTTAAAACTATACTTAATTCAAAAGGCAGAGTCATTGTAACGGGAATTGGAAAAAGTGCAATTGTAGGCAGTAAAATTGTCGCTACTTTTAATTCAACCGGCACTCCATCAATATTTATGCATGCTGCCGATGCAATTCATGGCGATCTGGGTAATATACTCAAAGACGACCTTGTTATTTGCATCTCTAAAAGTGGTGATACTCCTGAAATAAAAGTATTGATCCCGTTAATTAAGAATTACGGTAATAAGATTGCGGCTATTACAGGAAATCTCAAGTCTTATTTGGCTCAGAATGCCGATTTCGTTTTAAACACTTATGTTGAAAAGGAAGCATGTCCAAATAATTTAGCACCAACAAGTAGTACTACAGCTCAATTGGTAATTGGAGATGCACTGGCAGTTTGCCTGCTTGAACTAAATGATTTTTCCTCTAAAGATTTTGCCAAGTATCATCCCGGAGGGATCATAGGTAAGAAATTATATTTACGAGTAAGAGATCTTGTAGCAAATAATGAGATACCAAAGGTCAATCCAGATTCCTCCATAAAAGATGTAATCGTTGAGATATCAGAAAAAAGACTGGGTACAACGGCCGTTATCGAAAACGATAAAATTGTTGGAATAATTACGGATGGTGATATTAGGAGAATGTTAGAAAAAAATGAAGATATTAACAGGCTCTGTGCAAGAGATATTATGAGTGAAAATCCTTTAACTATCATTGAAAATGAAATGGCGATAAGTGCTTTAGAAATAATGAAAAAAAATAATATTACACAAATATTGGTTACTGAGAAGAATAAATATATTGGAGTTGTTCATTTTCACGATTTAATTAAAGAAGGTATTATTTGATAATTTCAGATTAGAAAAATTATGAGCGAAAAACAAAAGGAAATGTCATTTTTAAATCATCTTGAAGTTTTAAGATGGACACTGATAAGATCTTCACTGGCTATTTTTTTATTTGGGATGGTAGCCTTTATGATGAAAGGTTTTATTTTCAATACAATTATTCTTGCTCCAAAGGATGCGTCATTCGTTACTTATCGATTCTTATGTTCGGTTTCACAAGCTTTGGGAACTGATGGTCTATGTATAGATGAAATACCATTTATAGTTCAAAGCAGAACGATGGCAGGGCAATTTTCAACCCATATTTGGACTTCCATTTTCTTTGGATTTATATTTGCCTTTCCCTATATTATTTATGAAGTATGGAAATTCCTAAAACCGGCACTTTATGATAATGAAAAAAAGAATGCCAAAAGTTTTATTATAGTTTCCTCTTTACTTTTTTTCCTTGGTATCCTCTTTGGGTATTACGTAATCACGCCTTTATCAATAAATTTTTTGGGTAGTTATACTGTTGCCGATGAGGTGAAAAACAATTTTGACCTCAATTCTTATACCGGTCTTTTAAAAGCTTCATGTCTTTCGGCCGGCCTAATATTTGAGTTACCAATAATCATCTATTTTTTAACTAAATTAGGATTGGTAACGCCTGAATTTTTAAAAAAATACAGAAAATACGCTCTGGTAATGGTACTAATTTTAGCTGCAGTAATAACTCCTCCCGATATTATTAGTCAGGTAATTGTAGCCATTCCTATGATAATTCTCTACGAAGTAAGTATTAAAATATCTAAAATAATTATTCAAAAACAAGAAAAAGAAAAAGAAAAAGAAAACACTAAAGTGCAAAAAAGCAAACCTTAGATTCTATACGAATGGAAAAGACAATAAGTGTTGATGCATATATCAAAAAACACATAAAACATAAAGATCTTCTTAATAGATTGAGGAAGATCATTCAAACAACAACCTTAAAAGAGACTGTTAAATGGGGGATGCCAACTTATACCTATGATAATAAAAATCTATTGGGTATTGGGGCTTTTAAGAATCATGTGGGTTTATGGTTTTTTCAAGGAGGCTTGCTAAATGATCGTTTTAATAGACTTACAAACGCACAAGAAGGAAAAACAAAAGCAATGAGGCAGATGCATTTCGAAAAATTGGATGATCTTAACGAAGAAATATTATTAGAATATATAGCACAAACAATTGCAAATCACAAAAAAGGATTGCTTATAAAACCAATAAGAAAAACAGACAAAATAATTTTACCCAATGAACTAGTTACACTCTTTGAAAAAAATTCTAAATTAGAAGAATCTTTTGATCAACTTACCCCGGGTAAGAAAAGAGAATATATAGAGCATATAACAAGTGCCAAAAGAGATTTGACAAAATTGAAAAGACTTGAAAAAATTATCCCTTTAATTCTTGAAAATAAAGGACTTTATGATAAATATAAAAATTGTTAAACGAGTAAAATGATATTACGAGCAGAGAATATAACGAAAATATACGGGAACAAGAAGGTTGTTAAAGGCATTTCGTTAGAGGTGGAACAGGGTGAAATTATTGGTTTATTAGGACCAAACGGAGCTGGAAAGACCACTTCCTTTTATATGATCGTCGGTATGTTAAAACCAAATAGAGGAAAAATATTTTTGGATGACGTAGAAATCACCGGTGATTCCATGTATAAGCGCGCTCAAAAAGGTGTGGGATATCTGGCACAGGAAGCATCTGTTTTCAGAAAGCTATCCGTAGAAGATAACATAATGTCCATTTTACAATTTACAGAGTTATCACAAAATGAACAGAAAAATAAATTAGAATCACTGATTGAAGAATTTGGGTTAGGACATGTAAGAAAGAATCGTGGCGATTTACTTTCGGGTGGAGAAAGACGGAGAACGGAAATTGCCCGCGCTTTGGCTTCTGATCCAAAATTCATTTTATTGGACGAGCCTTTTGCCGGTGTTGATCCGATTGCAGTAGAGGATATACAAAATATTGTTGCACATCTTAAAGACAGGAACATAGGTATTCTAATAACAGATCATGACGTTCATGCTACACTTACTATTACGGATAAAACGTATCTAATGTTTGAAGGTGGGATATTAAAGGAAGGGACTCCAAAAGAACTGGCCGAAGATGAAATGGTTCGTAAAGTTTATTTAGGAGAAAGTTTTGAATTAAAAGAAAGAAAAGTATAAAAAAAGCCTTAACAACGTAAAAAGCGCACGAAGTTAAGGCCTAACAATCAAATTCTAACTTTTTATAAGTAATCTTCTTCTCTTCCTATAATATTTCCATTCTTATCCATCTTCACATCAAAGGTTGAATCTCCATCAACTAATACAACCTTATAAACTTTTACATTGTTTTCAATAACGTAAGACGCACTTGCAATTTTAAAACCCTTCAGCGAGTTTACCTGCTTTTTCACCCTGTTAGGTAATTTTTCAAATTCTATTTTATTAACGGCTTGTTTTGATTCCTGACCATAGGTCGAAAAACTCAATATTACGAGCAGTATTAAATACAAAATAATTTTTCCTTTTTTCATAACCCTTTTATTTAATTTATTATTCTCATCACTCATGTATACTACCATCTTGAACCTTTTTTTGAATTAAAATCGTAGCCCAGAGTTAACAAGTATGTGCCTGCGTGATTTAACTCACTTGCTTCATTTATATTGTATTGATATGCAAATCCTACGTAAAATTTACTCTTTTTTAAACCAAGCATTGGTACGACAGCTGAGGGAGTAAAACTTTGATCATTAATAAACCTTGTACTAAGCCCAATCCAATAATATCCATCATCGGTTATTTTCTTTGCCTTAAAATTTATATCCGTCATAGATCGACTGTCACTTTCATAATATTTAAAATAAAGAGAAGGCTCCAGTTCAATAATACCATCGTTGAGTAAAAAGACATAACCTGTATATATGTAATAATTCCTTAATTTCTGTGGCTCAGTATCGTCAAATGCCTTTAGATTCTTATTCAAAATATTGGAAGCGTTAAAACTGAAGTAATACCGGCCTATATTATATAATACTGCTGCCTCAAAATTTGAGTTAAATGAAGATATATCAGATCCAATATTTGGATCATCATTTGGATTATCAAAATCCGAAACATCTATTTTGAACTGTACGAACTTATAGGATAATCCAAAAGAAAGATACTGTTCATTGCCATCACTAAGTGTTAAATGATGTGCTATACTGAACTGACCTCCGATTTGAGATGTATTTCCATTTCTGTCATTATATAAAATCCCTCCGACTCCCGATCTATCTAAAACAGGTGCATCATAAGATAATGTTTGCGTATTGGGAGCATTTTCCAATCCAACCCACTGAAATACACCACTTAATCTCAATCTCTGAACATCACTGAACCCTGCGTAGGCAGGAGATATCACAAATGGATTTTCAACCAAATACTGAGAATATGGGGCCAATTTGAACTCCTGCGCTTTCACCATGATTGAAAGCAATAATATAACTATTAAAATTATTTTTTTCATATCAATTTTATCTAACTAAAGTGAAATTTCCTTTAAATTCTCTATCGTCCTCGGATGAATTCAGTTTGATCACATACCAGTAATCACCACTCGGCAGTTTCTTACTGTCATAGGTTCCATCCCAAGAATATTGAACACCTTCGTAGCTCGCAATAATTCGTTGGTATCTGTCAAATATTTTCACATTAATATTAGGATATTGGACTATATTTATTGGATACCAGGTATCATTGATCCCATCACCTTCCGGTGTAAAGAAATCCGGAATCTCTATATCCAAGACCTCTAATAACAAGGTTTGTTCACTTATACAACCTTTTTCATCACGAACATAAAATTTGTACTCTTTTGTACGAACAATATTTAAAATATTGGTAATTCCGTAATCATCGTCACTATCAAAACTATATTCATAATTTTTCCTTCCACCACTGGCCTCTACTGTATATTCATTTAAATTTGTATTTATAACATTAAACACCAGAGGTGTATAATCTTCTATCTGTAGAACAACAGGTTCATCAGAACAGTTGTATTCGTTGTGTCTTACTGTTACCTCATGTGATCCTTTACTTACATTTTCAAAAATTCCTGAAGTATTGCTTGTGTCATTACCATCCAAATAATAGGTTACATCATTTTGATAAATCGGATCTACCTGTGCAAGAATCATGTTTCCTCCACTATCACATGAAAAATCTGTGGAAGCAGTTAATTGCAAGTCAATCAACTGTTCTATTTCTATCGTTTTGGACGTCTCACAAACTACCGAACCTTTTTCCTTTTTTATCCACAGTTCATAGGTTCCTTTTCCTAAACCGGTAAAAGCAGTTGTATTTGTATAGTTAATACCATCCAAACTACAAGTAACGGTATAGCTTTGATCATTTGTTATATCAATAGTTATCCTACCATCTTTATCTCCAACACAAATAATATCTTCTTTAGAAACTTCATAAACAATTTCTTCTTCGAAGCCAACTGAAACACTGGTTGGTTTAACACATCCGTTGGCGTCTTTGACCAATATATTGTACGTTTTTTCAGTACTTACAGAGAATATATCTTCCGTTTGATAAGTGGTTCCACCATCAATACTGTATTCATAGGGAGGAATACCTCCAGAACCGAAAGCTTGCACACTACCATTAATTATGGATCCATTACAAATGGCTACATTTTCCAATAAATTAGAGGTCGCTACCAGAAGCGTTGGCTCCGTAATCGTAAAAGTAGAAATGTCAAAACATCCATCTGCATTAGTTGTTCTTACTGTATAATCGCCAATAGGTAAATTAGAAAATGTATGCGTATTTGATGTTTTATCTGTGACAGAGGAAATAACATTAGAGCCCTGAGAAAGTACGTATGAGAAAGAAGCTGACACCTCGTTAACTGTAATATCGACCGATCCGTTACTATCTTTACATAAAGCTTCTACAGGAGCAACCGTAACATCCAATCCTAATACTGTTACCACCCTAATGGTCTCTGTACATCCTGTTCTGCGTTGTGTAGCTGTATAAACTCCAGATCCATTAACAGTTACTTCCTTTGTATTACTAATTACCTCTCCAAGTTCATTTGTCCAGATATAGGTATCATATCCGTTATCACCTTCAAAAGTGAGGCTGTCATTACATATAAATAATTCTGAATCGAATGAACAAGAACTTGTATCCACAAACAGATCCATTGATCCTTCATTTCCTAATCCACAACCATTAATGCCATTTAAACCCGGTTGCCCGGATATATTTTGACCTGAGGTCTCGCCATCATAATAAGATAAAATACTATTTTCCAATAGATTTGTACAGGCATCTGAATAATCGAAACATTGATCAGAAGCTGTTACCTGATATCTTATATCATGTGAGGTGGAGAGTGATCCTCTTTCTACTAAAGAAGCGTCAATATCAAATCTGAGCTCTCTAGTGGCCGAATTATAAGTAGATGTTACCCCTGCTGGTAGATCTAATGAACTTTCATCATAGGTAACATTGAATGGCAATACATTTAAAATATAGGTGTTTTCCGCATTATCAGTACCAACATTCTGAAAATTAATATTATACCATACAGTTGCACCAAGTGGTACAGGTGAAGCGTGGGTAATTTGATTTCCAGAAGTATCTTCAACACTTGTCAATACTTTTAACGTAGGCTCAATTATATTTACAGCGAACGTGTTTAAAAAAGTGTAGATATGATCACCACCGATATTATTGGTTACTCTAACCGTTGCCCCTGTTTCATTATTTCCAATGAGACTATTACCGGGATTAAGATCGGTTAAATTTAATAGTTTTTGATCCCAACCTAATGTATTTGTACTATTCAGATCTCTATTAGTTACCTGAGCACCGTCTACAGTTATTTTACTATTAAAGAAATTATTAACTGGTGTTTCAGCGTCATATAAGGCGGTAAAAGCAGCGTTGCCATCTGCTTTAAACAGCATTTGGTCACCAACCCACCCTAAATCGCCTTCCAGAGCAGCAACTCCAACTCTACCTTCAACCGCTCCTGCCGGAGGGGTCACAAAGCCAGAATAACTGAAATCTACTACATTATTAGGCGAATTTCTAACCGCTGAAAACCCATCAAATGTGGATATATATTTTCTATTCTCTGTTGGATCTTCATAAACTATAACCAAAGACCATCCCGCTGAATTGTTTCTACCTTCCTGAGAACTAATATTTGCAACGAAATAATTTCCTGAAGGATTCGAAGTTGTATTTACCAAGCCCGTAACATCCTTATAGTGGATTCTGTCTAAGGATGCGTCTGCAACAATATCCTGGTAAGAACCGCCTGGTACTCTGAATTTAACTTCAGTTGGAATAGAATCTGTCGGAATCATCATCGATCCCCAGTATAGACCTGCATAAACTATCCTATTACATCTGTTGGTCGTAAAATTTGCACTACTTGAATTATAAGTTGCAGCACTATTATCAATATCTACATAGACCATATCGATAAAGTTGTTCTGCGTATCACCATTATAAGGAATAGTAGCACTCTCCCCTACATTGGAATTACCAATAATGGTTAAATCACCGTTAATACCCTGGGTCTCATACCTTTTTTCAAAAGGCACGGTGGTCTGTGCATAGGACAGAACAAAACTAAATATAAGGATTAAGGGGAGATATTTACGTATTTCTGTTTTCATAACAATTATGATTTATTTAAATCGAAATAATTTATTGAATGATAAAAACAGGGAGAGAATTTATATCATATTTTAATATAACAACCTAATAACATGAAAACATTGAATAAATTGTATAAACAGTAATATATTTTTAACTGAGAATATATTCTAATACGATATTTTCGTATTTTTGCATGCACAATTTTTTGGCAATAACTCAAATCAATAAAAAATGAACTTATTACATTTAAAAAAACTACAATTATTAATTTTATTCTTGGGATTAATTATTTCCTACAACTTAAATGCCCAAGTAGGTGGATGGCAACCTGAACTTACTGAAGATTCGAAAAAAGCTCTAGATAAAATGGTGGAAACAAATTCCGGTATTGAATCCTATCACAAAAGTGCTTATGGATATGTTGTTTTCCCTAAGGTAACAAAGGCCGGTTTGGTACTTGGAGGTGCCGGTGGCAAAGGTATTGTTTATGAAAATCATGAAGCAACCGGATCTTCAACCTTAAAACAAGCTTCGGTAGGCTTACAGGCTGGAGGACAGCAATATAGCGAAATAATATTTTTTGAAAATAAAAAAGCTTATAAGCACTTTATCAACGGTAAATTAAAGTTTGATGCGCAAGTGTCAGCTGTAGCGATCAAACCTGGAGTTTCTCTGGATGTATCCTATGTAAATGGTGTAGCCGTCTTCACACAACCCATAGGTGGTTTAATGTTTGAAGCAAGTGTTGGGGGTCAGCATTTTACTTATAAAGCAAAATAAGCAACCTTACAATCAAAATAAGATAAAGCATATTATTAATTTATTATGCTTTATTTTTTTGTCCTCATATTATCTATAACAGAAATAAAAATATAGAGAATAATTACAAGTGGAATTGCAACTATCTTAAATATAGCAAATAAAAGTATAGAAAGAAATAAAAATGCATATCGTACTTTATTATCAGCTAATTGATAATTTTTAAATTTTAAGGCGAATAAGGGTATTTCTGCATTCAGCAGATAGGCGCCAATGGTTGTTATAAATATTAACACATATGTATTTTGTAATATTTTAATCAACATTTCATAGTTGGAATATTCAATAATCAACGGTAGTGACACAATAAATATCGCCAGAGCAGGTGTTGGTAATCCGATAAAAGAACTAGTCTGCCGCTCATCAAGATTAAATTTTGCGAGTCTATAAGCAGAAGATAACGGTATCAGAAGTCCTATTAGCGGAAGCAAATAGAATTTGGATTCATCAAAACTAATCCAATTACCAATTTCACAGGAAAGGTCCATGAAATATCTTTCTTTTGCCGAAAATAAAATTAATTGAAACATTATAATTCCTGGCGCAACTCCGGAAGTAACCATATCCGCAAGTGAATCCAATTGCTTGCCAAACTCTCCTGTTACATTGAATTTTCGTGCAAAAAAACCATCGAAAAAATCAAAAAATATTCCCAAAAAAACAAAGAATGCCGCTTCTATTAGATTATCAGTTGCCGCCATAATAACAGCTATGATGCCTGATAATAAATTTAACAATGTAAAAAGGTTCGGTATCTGCTTTTTAATCATTTAAAAAAAATTATTATTGGTAAAAATAGCGAAATATAATTACTATTAATTCTACTTTATTTAATTATAAATTGGATTATTCTTTACATTCAATGCTTCTAACCTTCAGATCTGTTTTATTGTATTAATTTCTTGTTAATAACTAATTAATAAGGTAATTTTATTTTTTCAGTCTAAATAGTATTTTAGCAATAACATATTCAAAAAATTTCATGGCAAAAGAAGTAAAATATACAGAGGATAATATACGTTCACTTGATTGGAAAGAACATATACGTATGCGCCCTGGAATGTATATTGGAAAGCTAGGCGATGGTTCATCCGCTGATGATGGTATCTATATTTTGATCAAGGAAGTTCTTGACAATTCAATAGATGAATATGTTATGGGTGCCGGAAAAACCATTGAAATTTCGGTAAAGGATGATCGGGTAATGATAAGAGATTACGGCAGAGGAATACCTCTTGGCAAAGTGGTTGACGTTGTATCAAAAATGAATACAGGTGGAAAATACGATTCTAAAGCCTTTAAAAAATCTGTAGGTTTAAACGGTGTTGGTACAAAAGCTGTAAATGCACTTTCATCTTTTTTCAGAGTACAATCTGTAAGAGATAGCCAAACAAAGATCGCAGAGTTTGAACAAGGTAACTTAGTTAATGATCTACCCGTAGAAGCTTCCGGATCCAGAAAAGGTACTAAAGTTACTTTTCACCCTGACCTCACTATCTTCCCTCATTATAAATATAGAAATGAGTATGTCGTAAAAATGATTAAGAACTATGTGTATCTAAACACTGGTTTAACGATCATATTCAATGGTGAAAAATATTTTTCGGAAAATGGTTTAAAAGATCTATTAGATGAAAATATAGCGGAAGAATCTAAACTCTTTCCTATAATTCACTTAATGGAAGATGATATCGAAATCGCACTTACCTATAGTAAATCACAATATAGTGAGGAGTTCCATTCTTTTGTTAACGGTCAGCATACTACACAGGGAGGAACTCATCAAAATGCTTATAGAGAGGCAATTGTAAAAACAATTCGCGATTATTTTGGAAAAAATTATGATTCTTCGGATATAAGGAAATCTATTGTTACCGCAATTAGTATTAAGGTTATGGAACCTATTTTTGAGAGTCAGACAAAAACCAAATTAGGATCTACTGAAATGGGTGGAGGTTTACCCACAGTACGTACCTTTATAAATGATTTCATCAAACGACGGTTAGATAATTATTTTCATCGGCATACAGATGTTGCTGAAAAAATTCAAAGAAAAATATTACAAGCCGAAAAGGAGCGAAAAGAACTTTCAGGTATTCGCAAGATTGCACGTGAAAGGGCAAAAAAGGCAAATTTGCACAATAAAAAATTGCGCGATTGCAGGGTGCACATGGGCGATATGAAAAAAGAGAATCGTTTGGAAAGTACGTTATTTATAACCGAGGGAGATTCTGCAAGTGGTTCTATCACAAAATCAAGGAATGTAAATACACAAGCTGTTTTCAGTTTAAAAGGCAAACCTTTGAACTCTTATGGTTTAAGCAAAAAAATAGTCTATGAAAATGAAGAATTTAACCTTCTTCAGGCGGCTCTTAACATTGAGGATGGAATAGAGAATTTGCGCTACAATAACGTCGTTATTGCCACTGACGCAGACGTAGACGGTATGCACATCAGATTGTTATTAATCACCTTCTTTTTACAATTTTTCCCAGAGGTTATTAAGGAGGGACATTTATATATTTTGGAAACTCCTCTGTTTAGAGTGAGGGATAAAAAAGAAACGTTTTACTGCTATTCGGAAAATGAGAAACAAGAGGCTATAAAGAGCTTAAAAGGAAAAGTCGAGATTACAAGATTTAAAGGCTTAGGAGAGATTTCACCGGACGAATTTGTACATTTCATTGGTAATGAAATCAGATTAGATCCTGTAATGATGGATAGAGAAACGTCTATTGAGAAGTTATTAGAATTTTATATGGGTAAAAATACACCTGATAGACAAAAATTTATCATACAAAATTTAAAAGTTGAATTAGATCTGGTTGAGGATTAATAATTATGGAAAAAACATTGAATTCCTTTCCTTTGGGGGGCTGGGATTAAGGATGAGCTAATGCAAGAAGAAAAAGATAATAACATGAACGAAGAGGAAAACAATCGATCAGATGCATCCCAAGACACGATTACTAAGGTGGATGGCATGTTTCAGGATTGGTTTTTAGACTATGCTTCTTACGTAATTTTAGAACGTGCAGTTCCGGGAATTGACGACGGCTTTAAACCAGTGCAACGCCGTATTATGCAGTCCATGAAGGATCTAGATGACGGTCGATATAACAAAGTTGCCAATTTGGTTGGACACACCATGCAATATCACCCTCATGGTGACGCAAGTATAGCAGATGCCATGGTACAATTGGGTCAAAAAGAATTATTGATCGATATGCAGGGGAATTGGGGTAACATTCTTACCGGCGATCGTGCAGCAGCCTCTCGATATATAGAAGCCAGACTATCTAAATTTGCACTGGCTGTTGTTTTCAATCCAAAAACTACTGATTGGCAATTATCTTATGACGGAAGAAGAAAGGAACCCATAGACCTTCCTGTGAAGTTTCCATTGCTGTTAGCTCAAGGTGCGGAAGGCATTGCAGTTGGATTATCGACAAAAATTCTGCCTCATAATTTTAATGAACTCATTGACGCCTCCATAAAAGTATTAAAAGGAAGAAGTTTTAACTTATTTCCAGACTTTTTAACCGGTGGAATTGCCGATGTTTCCAATTATAATGACGGCCTGCGGGGAGGAAAAGTCAGAGTTAGAGCAAAAATCGCACAACAGGACAAATCAACTCTGATTATTAGTGAAGTACCTTTTGGAACAACCACATCTTCTCTAATTGATTCCATCTTAAAAGCCAATGAAAAAGGTAAAATTAAAATTAAAAAAATAGAAGATAATACTGCTAAAGAAGTTGAAATATTAATTTATCTAGGCAGTGGCATCTCTCCTGACAAAACAATTGATGCATTGTACGCATTTACCAATTGCGAGGTTTCCATTTCTCCACTGTGCTGTATTATTCAAAAAAACAAACCCATCTTTATTGGAGTTTCTGAGTCTTTAAAATACTCTACGGATCATACAGTAGAATTACTCAGGAAAGAATTGAAAATCCAGTTAAGTGAATTGGAAGAGCAATGGCATTTCTCTTCACTGGAAAGAATATTTATCGAGAATAGAATTTATCGCGATATAGAAGAAGAAGAGACATGGGAAGGTGTTATTAAAGCCATTGATAAGGGATTAAAACCACATATTAAGCACCTAAAAAGACCAATTACCAGAGATGATATCATTAAGTTAACCGAAATCAGGATCAAAAAAATATCAAAATTTGATATTGACAAAGCCAAATTATTCATAGAAGGCCTGGAAGATAAGATCGCAGAGGTAAAAAATAATTTAGATAACATTATTGACTTCACCATAGCTTATTTTAAAGAGTTAAAGCTCAAATACGGCAAGAGCAAAACGCGAAAAACAGAATTAAGGATCTTCGATGATATTGTTGCAACCAAGGTCGTGATGCGCAATTCCAAGCTTTTTGTTAACCGATCGGAAGGCTTCGTTGGTACAACATTAAAAAAAGACGAATACGTTGCTGATTGTGCTGATATTGATGATGTTATAGTTTTTAGGGCCGATGGGAAAATGATGATCACAAAAGTTGACACTAAAACTTTTGTAGGTAAAAACATTATTCATGTTGCTGTGTTTAAAAAGAAAGATAAACGTACGGTTTATAATATGATCTATAAAGATGGGAAAAGTGGCACTACCTATATGAAACGCTTTTCTGTTACCGGGGTTACGCGCGATAAGGAATATGATCTAACGGCCGGAAATAATAATTCTAAAGTACTGTATTTTTCCGCCAACCCGAATGGAGAAGCAGAGAAGGTTACAATTTTACTGAGAGCCGTTGGAACTATAAAAAAATTGAAATGGGATGTTGATTTCGCTGATCTTGCGGTAAAAGGTAGATCGAGTCGTGGAAACACCGTTACTAAAAATACCGTTAGAAAAATAGAGTTGAAAGAGAAAGGCGTTTCGACCTTAAAACCTCGTAAAATATGGTTTGACGATACCGTAGAGAGACTAAACGTTGATAACAGAGGAGAACTTTTAGGTGAATTCACCGCGGAAGATCGATTGTTGATCATCACCCAGAAGGGGTTTGCAAAAACAATTGTACCTAACCTCAACACGCATTTTGAAAGCGACATGATCGTACTTGAAAAGTGGATTCCCAATAAGCCGATTTCAGCAGTCTATTTTGATGGTGACAAGGAGCGTTATTATGTAAAACGTTTTATGATCGATAATCCAAATAAAGAGGAAAAATTTATAACGGATCATCCCGGTTCTCAATTACAGATCGTAGCCATGGACTACCGCCCAATGGCAGAAGTAATATTCTCAAAAAGGAGTTTGGATAAACTAAAAATAAACTTTGAAGAATACATTGCAATAAAAGGGATTAAAGCTCTTGGTAATCAATTAACTAGTGAAAAAATAAAAAATATTGATCTATTAGATCCTCTACCCTATGAGGAGCCCAAAATAAATGATTTAGAAATTGTGGGAGAGGAGATTATCGATAAAGAGGAAAAAAAATTACCTGCTGAAGAAACAACACAGAATACTGCAAACGATGAGGATGGTCAAACATCCTTATTTTAATCACTCTTTACTCACCGGGTGACTTCGAATCGTCCGGTGAGTAAAGAAAATCGATAAGTTTTTTCATTGCTAAACCCCGATGTGATATTTTTCCTTTTTGGGCCAAACTCATTTCCGCAAAAGATTCATTAAATCCTTTTGGTTTAAAAATAGGGTCATATCCGAAACCTGAGCTCCCCTTCGTACTTTCTAAAATCTCACCTGCACAAATTCCCTCAAATAAATATTGTTCCTTATTCAGATTTAAGGCTATTACCGTTCTAAATTGTGCCTTCCTATTGGTTCTACCTCTCATTTCTCCTAACATTTTTTGCACATTATCCTCATAGGTCACATTTTCACCGGCATACCTGGCAGAATATACACCAGGTGAACCATCAAGGGCATCCACCTCTAAACCCGTGTCATCTGCAAAACAATTAACACCGTACTTTCTAGTGACATAATCCACTTTAAGCTTAGCATTTCCTTCAAGCGTATTTTCTGTTTCCTCAATATCTTCAGTACATCCAATATCTTTCAAACTTAACAGCTCAATATTATCGCCAAGCAAAGCCTTTATTTCCTTTACTTTATCTTTATTATTTGTTGCAAAAACCAGTTTCATATGTTTATTTATTATTAGTCAAAATTAGATATAATCTATAAAATAATTATGCATAAAAATATAAAATTCTTAAATTTGTTCGGATTTTTAATAGTGGTATAATGACCATTGAGAACATAAAAAAACAAATAGAAGGCTATAAAAAAGAAGGTCTTAAAATATTTGTTACTTCTTCCTTTCAAACACATAGTATTCCTCTTTTACACATTATTGGCCAGATAGACAATTCCATTCCGATTATGTTTATTAATACAGGTTATTTATTTCCCGAAACATTAATATTCAGAGATAAAATTACAAAGGAATTAGGTTTAAAATTAATTAATATAACCTCCTCTATTTCACGTATCTATCAAAAGGATTGTCTTGGTAATTTCTTATTTACATCTGATCCTGATCATTGCTGTTTTATTAATAAAACGCAACCTATGGAGCCTATATTGACGGAATATGATGTTTGGATCAATGGTATTAGAGCTGAGCAAAATGCGAATCGAAAAAATATGGGGATCGAACAAAATGGAGCTTTTAATTGCAAGCGGTTCCACCCCATTTTGGATTGGAATAACAAGATGATCTTTGACTATATCAAAGAACATAATTTACCAATGCATCCTTTGGATGACAAGGGTTATTTAAGTATTGGCTGTGAACCTTGTACCAGAAAATTTGATTTAAATGATGAACGATCGGCCCGATGGTTTGGCATGAACAAAACGGAGTGCGGATTGCATATTGATCTCGTTGGGAAATGAAAACTAATAAGACTAAAGGTTTCTCGCAAAGGCGCAGAGACGCTAAGAATAATATCATGACTGAAAATGAAATATCTAAAATAATTGTTAATTCTTGTTATCAAATACATACATCATTAGGTCCAGGTTTGTTAGAATCTGTTTATGAAGAAATCCTTTACTCTGAATTAATAGATCAAGGCTTAACGGTTGAGCGGCAAAAAGCAATTCCTGTAATATGGAAAGAAAATAAAATGAACCTCGGTTTTAGAGCGGATCTAATTGTTGATAATAAAGTTATTATTGAATTAAAATCTGTTGAACAAATTGCACCAGTTCATCCTAAACAATTATTAACTTATTTAAAAATAACGGGATTGAAGCTTGGCCTATTAATAAACTTTAATGAAGCATTAATAAAAAAAGGCATTACAAGAATTGTAAATAAATTATAAAATACTCTCGTAAAGGTTTCTCGCAAAGGTTTCTCGCAAAGGCTCAGAGACGCTAAGAAAAACACAATGAATGAAAATGAAATATCTAAAATAATAACTTGTATAATACTCTCCCAAAGGTGTCAAGTCGCTAAGAATAAATATTAAAAACTTTACGCCTTCGCGTCTTTGCGAGAAAGAAAACAACATAACAAATGAAAATACTCATCACCGGTGGTGCCGGATATATTGGAACAGAACTAACTTACGAACTGGCAAAAAATTCGAAAGTTGAGCAAATAATCATCTACGATAATTTAAGTCGGGGGAATATCAATTTGTTTATTGGAAGTCATAAGTTAAATAGTAAAATAAAATTTGTTCAAGGTGACATTTTAGATACCCGACTTTTAAAACAAACATTAGAAGGTATCGATGTTGTTTATCATCTCGCAGCAAAAGTAACCACCCCATTTGCCGATCAGAATGCTCATTTATTTGAACAGGTAAACCATTGGGGAACAGCAGAATTGGTTTATGCAGTCGAAGAAAGTGATGTAAAGAAATTTATTTATTCCAGTAGTGCCTCTGTTTACGGTGCATCTTCGCATGAAGCTAATGAAAACACCATTCCCAACCCTAAAACTTTTTATGGCATTTCAAAATTACGTGGTGAAGATCATGTAAATCGCTTATTTGACAAAGATATAGAACCCTTTATCATTCGTTGCGGGAATATTTATGGCTACAGTAAAAGTATGCGTTTTGATTCGGTGATCAATAAATTCATGTTTGATGGTCATTATAAAGGGCGTATTTCTATAAATGGTACCGGCCAACAACACCGCGCATTTATCCATATCGATAAAACAGTGAATATTTTAAGTAATTTGATCTTTAGTGATTTACAAAAAGGGAAATATGATCTGGTTGAAGACAACCTGACCATTGGCCATATTGCTGATACATTAAAAAATATTGATTCAAATTTAGAAATGCTCTTCATAAACCAACAATTAAAAATGAGAGAGCTAAAGGTAAAGCCCAACACAGAATTAAATTCGTTAACAGATATACCTGTTCGTACCTTATTTCAGGTTTTAAGCGAATTTAAAAAGGCGTTTACTTTTTAAGGATTCCCTTAGCTTGTGTTTCAAACAGCTAAGAGATTTTCCTGCTACTATTCCTGAAAAAGAAGGGATAAGATGGTGGTAGAGTACTAAATAGAATTTGCTCGTCTGAAGTCATCTGCTGACAAAAAACCATAATTCCATAAGTTTTAAAACTTGAATTTTTTTGGTTTATCTTTACAACAATAATTTTCCTGTTTAATTAAACTTCCTCCCATGAAAAAAATCTTATTCTTCTTTTCTTTATTAGCGATAGTTTCCTGTGAAAAAGATGTGAAAAAATCGGTAAAAACGGATACAATTGAATCTGCAACCGGCGATAATAGCGCGGAAAATACTTCCCATCCCACGAAAGTTTACTGGGGTGACACCCACTTACATACCGACCTATCCATGGACGCCGGTGCTTTTGGTAACCGGATAGGAATGGACGAAGCCTATAAATTTGCCAGAGGCGATGAAGTTACTTCAACTACCGGAATTAATACCAAACTGTCAAGACCACTGGATTTTTTAGTTATTGCTGATCATTCTGATGGGATGGGCTTTTTTCCTGCAATGATGGATGAAGAGGATTATGTTATGAAATATCCTATTGTTAAAAAATGGAAAAAAATGGTAGATGACGGTGATGGAGGAGGTGCTGCTCTAGACATTATAAAAAACTTTTCACAAGGCACTTTTCCATTTGAAACAAACGACCCCACTATGATGAAACCTGTTTGGAAAAATGTGGTAGACGCCGCAGAAAAATACAATGATCCTGGCAAATTCACTGCATTTATTGGTTATGAATGGACTTCATTGATCAAAGGAAACAACCTGCATAGAGTTGTGATATACCGAGATAACGGTGATAAGGCAATAAACCAGTTACCATATACCAATGAGGACAGTTCTGACCCGGAAAAACTTTGGGATAATTTAGCAGGATATGAGGCTAATACAGGAGGCAAAGTTTTGGCAATTCCACATAATGGTAACCTTAGCAATGGAATGATGTTTGCTGAAACCATGGTTTCCGGAAAAGCTTACGATAAGAATTATGCAGATCGCAGAGCGAGATGGGAACCCTTGGTTGAAGCCACTCAAATAAAAGGGGATGGTGAAGCACATCCGTTTTTGTCACCCAATGATGAATTTGCCGACTATGAAAATTGGGATAAAGGGAATTTGGATCTAAGTGAATCCAAAACAAATGAAATGCTGCAATACGAA
>DAOUPU010000109.1 GCA_030625995.1 Flavobacteriaceae bacterium | reverse complement strand
TGGTTTCATTATTGAAGAAGGTTCAAACAATGAATACTTCGTGCATGTTTCTGGTCTTATTGACGAGATCCAAGAAAATGACTCAGTAGAGTTCGAACTTAAAGAAGGTAAAAAAGGTTTAAATGCAGTAAACGTTAAAGTACTTTAACGATTATACATAATAATTTTTTTATTCAAAAAGCCTATCTAACATGATAGGCTTTTTTTTATTAGCCATTTATGGTATACTCGAAGGATATTCTTAACCTCAAAACAGGTCTATAAAGTATAATATTTTGTTAAAGTTCAAAAAAGAAACATTTATCATGCTTTATTTTGATCGATGATTTTAACTTTGTAAGTTATGTTAAGTTGGACTTATACCTATATAAATTAAAAAATACCTATAATTAAAAAATATGGCACAAAAACATTCATTTCATATCCCCGTAATGGGCTTAGGATTTACAGTTGATACTCCATTAAAAGTTTCTCAATTCGGTATAGATTCTGTTATTTCTATAGTTGATGACATTCTTCTTGAAAGAATGAGAAAAATGTACTGTAATAAATTCAAAATTCCATATCGCGAGATTTCGGATAAAATTGAGGACTTCAGAGCAAAAAGAGTTACCTCTTATTTGAATTTGATTAACGAATTGGCGGAAAAGAAATTTGAGGAATTTAAAAATTCAACAATAGAAAAGGGTAATGATATTAAAGAATATCTTAATAAATTACCGGATAGTTCAATTATTAAGGAAGAATTCGATAAAATTATTAGTCAAAATTTTAATCTAAAGGAAATAAAAAGTTGGATAAACGACAACTTTACCATGGGTAGTATAGATGTAAACATCATGACTAAACTTGATAGGGATAATTATTTTAAGGGCGAAAAACTACCAACAGAATTTAATGATGCGCATGCCGCTCTAAGAGGTTTTGCAAACAGTGATCTAAAATCTTCGATCATACTATCAGCAGGTATGAATCCTAGGTTATATAGTTATCTAGAGCAGTTTGATGATTTTTACCCTAATGAAGAGGGAGAGATCAAAAAGAAAATTGTTTTAAAAGTAAGTGATTATAGATCAGCTCTAATTCAAGGTAAATTCTTGGCTAAAAAAGGAATTTGGGTTTCTGAATACAGAATTGAATCGGGTCTTAATTGTGGTGGACATGCTTTTGCTTCTGATGGCTATTTAATGGGGCCGATTTTAGCTGAATTTAAAGAACACAAAGAGGAACTGATACAGCAGATTTATGATGTTTTAGTTCCAGCGCTTAACAATAAAAACAAAACCCTGCCAAAATCTGTATTACCATTGATCATAACTGCTCAAGGCGGTGTAGGAACTTCTGAAGAACATGAATTTTTATTGGATCATTATAAGATCGATTCCGTGGGTTGGGGAACACCTTTTCTTTTGGTTCCAGAAGCTACCACAGTAGATGAGGGAACTCTAAAAACACTGGCAGGAGCTAAAGAAGATGATCTTTACCTAAGCGATATTTCACCACTTGGCGTACCTTTTAATAGTTTGAGAGGCAATACAAAGGATATCGAAAAATTAGAGAAGATAAAAAAAGGAAGACCAGGAAGCCCATGTCCGGAAGGATTTTTATCTTCTAATAAAGAATTTACTGATACGAGTATTTGTACTGCTTCAAGGCAATACCAACGAATAAAAATAAAGGAACTTAGTAATGAAAATCTTGCTCCTGAGGAATACAAGACTAAATTTGAGAAGATTATTGTAAAGTCCTGTTTATGTGTTGGTCTATCTGCTTCCGCATTAACCGTAAATAATATAGAGCATGAAAATTCTGATAAGGTTTCTATTTGTCCCGGGCCTAATATGGCTTATTTCTCTAAAATTATAAGTTTAAAAGAAATGACGGATCATATCTATGGTAGAGCAAATGTGATTGCTAGAACGGATAGACCTAATATGTTTATCAAAGAACTTAATCTATATTTGGATTACCTCAAAAATAAGATCGATGAAACAAAAGATTCCATGAATAAAAAACAGGAAAAATACTTGCTTACTTTTTTTAAGAATATGGAAGATGGCATTAACTATTATGACAATTTATTCGATGGTCTAAAACATAAATTTGAAGACACCAAAAAAAGTATTCTACATGATTTAGATACAAGTAGATCTATTTTACAAAATCTTCATTTAGAAATTGAAAATTTGACATTGCAAATGGTAGTAGCAAAGTGATGCACTTTTCGATATTTTAGATTAAATATTTTTACAAAAACCATAAAGCCCATTGAAATAATTTACTTCGATGGGCTTATTTTATCAACATATATTGGATTATTAATAATCTTAAGATCATGAAATTAAAGGCTAAGAAAAAGGCATTATATCTGATGGCAGGACTAGTATTAATTATTTCAGGTTGTTCCGATGAAGATCCACTTAATGAGATTCCTGATTGTATCAAGGATAAAATTGAAGAAATAAAAGAGCAAGATGTTTGGAATTCTCCGGCAAAAATTTACCAATATCAATATAAGGGGTTAACCGTTTATTATATCCCACCGAGGTGCTGTGACATCATGAGTTCCCTATATGATGAAAATTGTGATATTATTTGTTCACCGGATGGCGGTATTGCCGGTAATGGAGATGGGCTTTGTCCGGACTTTTTTACGAGCAGAACGGATGAGAGTTTGGTTTGGGCCGATGAAAGAGAGTAGACGACTATTGTAGCGTTCCGATTTTTCGAATATCGAACACTGATTAACTATTTTAGAATTTTGAAATTTTTGTTCGTCCTAAGATAGGTTTTGTTACAAAACACATCAACATTCACCAATCAACATTAGAAATTCATTGTTCTTTCTGTGTCAATCCCTTAATAGTGTTGACCTAATATTGTTTAATTCAATTAAAATCCATCAAACATAATACCTAGTCCTGCCAAAATTTATAAAAGAGCTCACAACTTAATATAAAATACTGTTTTTAAGCTTATTATAGATGGAAACACCTATTTCAGTTCCATATAAATTTATGGAATAGTCCAGAGCTATATTGTTATATATCTGAAAAGCCTCCAACATTTTTTGCTTATTGCTTCCTACCAAGGTTGCAAAACCATTTTCAACTAATTCAATCCACTCCGTTTCTTCCCTGGCAATGATACATGGCTTTTTATTAAAAAAAGCTTCTTTTTGCAGACCGCCGCTATCTGTAATCACTAAAAGACAATGCTTTAATAGTTCTAACATGTCAAAATATCCAACCGCATCAATTATCTCCACATCATAACTTAAATTATTCTTTTCTAGTATTTTACGTGTCCTGGGATGAAGAGGAATTACAACTTTAGCCTCTTTTGATATAAGCTCTAAGCCTTCAAAAATAGATTTAAGCTTATCCAGATCATCTGTGTTTTCCTGACGATGAATGGTAGCGAGAATAAATGATCTATCGTTTAATTTCAAACTAGCAATTATTTTCGATTTCTCTTCTGAAAATCTGCTATAATATTCCACAGCATCTTTCATAATATCGCCACATTTTATAACCTCAGCATCGAAATTATCAAATCCTTCCATTTTTAAATTATTAACGGCAGTATCCGTAGGGCAAAATAACAGATCTGAAATTCTATCGGTTAAAATACGGTTGATCTCCTCCGGCATTTTCATATTGAACGAACGTAATCCCGCTTCTACATGTACAACTTTAATATCTAACTTTTTTGCTGCAAGAGCCCCGGCAATAGTAGAATTAGTATCTCCATAAACAACAATGGCCTCAGGCTTTTCATGCAATAGTACTTCTTCTATCTTCTCTATCATCTGCCCGGTCATTTCACCATGGGATAATCCATTTATATTGAGATTGTACTTCGGAACAGGAATTTCCATTTCTGTAAAAAATATATCACTCATATTAGCATCGTAATGCTGCCCGGTATGAATGATCACCTCCTCAAATTCCTCTTTCTTAGCAATAATTCTGCTTAATACAGCGGCCTTTACAAATTGCGGTCTCGCTCCTAAAATAGTAACTATTTTCTTCATTATTTATCTTACAAATTTTTAATAACCTGGCTGAGCTGTTTTGTTAAATTCTTCCTGTGGTATTGCTCAATATTGTCTGAGTTGATATTTAAATCTCCGGTTTTATAACTATTGTAATAATCTAAAATAAGAGATTTTAAGTCATCTCTGTCCTCAAAACCAACAATTTCACCTGATTTTGTGTTATTAATAATTTTGGCCAGATCTCCATCTTTAGGACCAATCGCTAAAATAGGTCTCTTGGCTTGTAAATACTCGAATATTTTCCCTGTTATTATTCCCTTGGCGGAAGGCACATTATTAACAACTAAAAGTAAGACCTGCGATGAACTTTGCACCTCTAATACTTCTTTATGAGGTAAATAATCAACTATAGATACATAATTTTCTAAATCATAATATTGAATGTCTTTCAAAATAGCAGGCGCAATTTTACCTACCAGACTTAGCTGAAAATTTGCTTCAAAATCAGGATCATTTACCATGAGATCTTTTAAAACTTTCCATAGCATTTTTGGATTCCTATCGGCATTCATCATTCCAATATGTGTTATGGTAAATTTTTTATCCAAATCATTTTGAAATTTGGAAATCTCTCCATCAAAACCATTGGTTATCACATGAATATTTTTATTCAAAGCTTCCATTTTGGATCTCATAGTATCTCCAACAACCAAAACAGCATCGGCATTTTGAATTACTTCTTCTTCCAGTTCTTTATGTTTAGCTAAAGACTTCCTGGTCAATGGCAGTTGGTGGAAGTAGTCAATTTCAGTCCAGGGATCTCTAAAATCTGCGATCCACTTGATCGGTAATATTCTTTTTAGTTCCAACCCTATCAAATGTAGGCTGTGAGGTGGGCCGGTGGTTATGATGATGTCAACATCCGAATTCTTTAAATAAGCCTTTAAAAATATTACGGAAGGCTTAATCCAATATTTTCGAGCATCAGGAATAAAATAATTAGCTCTTATATAATGTGTTATTTGTCCGAAAAAAGTTGGTTGAGGACTCAGAAATCCGGCGCTCGTTCGTTTTCCTTTTCCCATTAATTTATTTGGTTCCCAAATTTTTTGTTTTAAAACCTCCAGCTCCCGAGGAATTTCTTCGAACAAGCTTTCGTCTTTAATGGCATACTCAGGATCGTCTGCCGTAAATACTATAGGTTCAATGTTAAAATCCCTCAAGTATTTTACAAATTTGAGCCAACGCTGTACTCCACTCCCACCCGCAGGAGGCCAATAATATGTAATGATCAATACCTTCATTTATGCACACTTAATTCATCATAAATATCCATTAAATTTTGAGAAACTCTTTCCCAGCAAAATTCATTCTCAATAAAGGACTTGCCATTATTCCCTAATTCGTTCCTAAGCTCCTTATTATTATACAATTCTAAAACTTTATTGGTGAAATCATTAACATCTCTTTCTCTGTGTACCAGTCCGCTTTTCGTTCTCTTTATCAATTTTTTCTGTGCAGTTGCATCACTCACGAGTACAGGTTTTGCAAAGCTCATATACTGAAATAATTTATTGGCATAGGCCACATCGTGTTGTTTATTTCTGTATAAAGGTGAGATACATATGCTACTGGCCTGAATATAAGATGGAAATAGGCCTACCTCTTGCCAACCTAAGAAATCTACATGATTACCTAATTGTAAGTCTTTTACCCTTTGTTCTAATTGAATATCTGTAGTGCTTTCTCCAACAATTAGCAGTACTATATTATTTATTTTACTCTTTAATTCGTCAATCGCATCAATCGCTGTTAATAAGCCCCTGCGTATTGCGGTATCTCCAAGGTACAAAATAACGAATTGATCTTTATATTTTTTTATTATACTATTGTCTATAACAGCTTCTTTATAAAATGCCTTCTGAACTGTATTAGGCACTAGTTTTATTTTTTCTTTCTTGATCTTAGTTCTTCCCACCACTTCCTCAATGAACTCCTCAGAAACTGTGATAACATTAGTAGCCTTATTAATAAACTCCTCTTCCTTCACTTTCCATTTTTTAGGAGAAATGATTTGCTTCCCTGGAAATTTTTGTAAATGTGGGTAAAACTTTATTATCTCCGGCATATTATCATGCAGGTCAAGAACAGTGGGTAATTTTAATTTTTTATTGGCATTATTCACGGCTTCAGCTATTCTAATATCATGGATATGAATCGCATCAATTTTATTCGTAATTAGGAAATGAAGAATTTTCTTCTTCATTAAGATGGTGTAAAAAGGTAAAGTAAAAACCAATGCGGATAGTTTATACTCTAACTTATTTGAAGAATATCGACAAACCGAAATATTATTGATCTTTTCTTTATCCGCCTCTTGAGACTTGTACTTAAGGCAAAATAAAAATACCTCATGCCCTCCGTTTATCAATGATATAGCTTCATTTTCTACCCTGGGATCGGGAGGAAAAGTTTTATCTAATATCATTCCAATTCTCATAATTATTTTTCCGCATAAACTGCGTAATAACGCGGTGTATATTTTCTCAATACGGGGCGAAAACCAATTTTATTGATCGGGCTGGTCCATTTTTTAGTTTCCTTTATTTGCCACCCGGCTTTCTTCAACAACCAGTCAAATTGCCAATCCTCAAATTCATGAAAGTGCCTGTCCCACTCATCTTCCTTGGATTGGTAAGCCTTCGCAAACCATAAATTCAATGGAATCGTAGTTATCAATTTGGCAGAATTAATCTCGCGTAAAATATTGAAGGGAGCCACGAGGTGCTCAAAGATCTCAAAAGCAGTAACCGCGTCAACATTGTATTTTTTAACAGATTCAGGATTTAGGTCTAAGTCTTCTCCTTCTGTATTGTACACGGTATAACCATGCTCTTCCATGATTTCACTAAACACATTTCTGGTGCCTAAATCCAGAATAGTCGCTGGCGCAGGAAGGACTTTTTGTAAAAATTCGAGGGTATGATTATACCTTTTATTATGATGACTCATGTTTCTTTTTCTTCTTATCAAAAACGAACCAAGCTAATGGAATTAAAAATAAAAATGCATAAGAAACTAAAGTGATCTTGTTTCCTTTTTTAATAACTTCCGGTTCAAATTTGAATACAATATCATGTGCTCCTGGGGGTATTTCGATACCTCTAAGAACATAGTTTACGTGATATATATTTGTCTCTATTCCATCTACATAGGCTTTCCATCCTTGTTTATAATAAATTTCAGAAAATACGGCAAACTGATCTGACGATGAAGTGCTTTTATAAATTAATTCGTTTGGACTATATTTGACCAAATTAATTACAGCGGTACTATCCATCAAATAATTTTTCGGTAATTCCTCTGCAAATTCAGACCTTATTACAGCCGCAGTTCTCGTATTTAAACTATCTAAAGATCTTATTTCCTCATCAGCCGAATCTACTACCTCAAGATTGGTAATGAACCATGCATTACCATTTGCCTCATAATTCAGTTGCACATTAGGTCTATTTTCATTGTCAGGATAAATAATATATTTCGTATTCAGCATATTCAACACTTCAATATTATTCTTGGCAATTTGAAAATCATACAATTCCTGATACCTTCTCGGTTTGGCTGCATGATATCCACCTATAGAATTGTGAAAATAAGATGTGCTTCCGTCATTCATTGGATCTACCAAAAAGTTCATCACTCTGTAATGACTGGTGTCTTTCTTTATTTCCTTATCAATATCAGACATCCGAAATGGGTTTTCCAATTTTCTTTCAGAAATAAAATCATCAACATTTACGTAGCGCTTATCAACGTCAACCATATCAAAGATCACAAATGCCAAAAAGCTTCCTAAAACAACATTTTTTGATATTTTCTTTCTCAGGAACAACC
>DAOUPU010000018.1 GCA_030625995.1 Flavobacteriaceae bacterium | reverse complement strand
CAATTATTTCACAAAAGGAAATGATTAAATTTTTCATGAGAGAGCGAAGCGATTACATTCGATCTCAAATTTTTAATTAATTTAATATCATTTAATTATAAAATTTTAAACGAATGAAAAGTTTTGTAATTCTGTTGTTTTTGCCTCTTTTTATTTCCATGGTAAACATTCCGGCAAAAATGGAAAAGAAAATAGACAAAGAAGTTTTGTCAATATTTAATATAGTGGATTTTTCAAAAGAACCGGTGCTCATAAATGATGCAGTCAATATTAAATTACCATTAAAGTTTAATGACAATAACTTTTATAAAATAGTCAATGATAAAAAATTGATAGGCTATTTTTATTATGGAAAAGCACTTAGCAAAGCAGATGTTTTCGATTATGTTGTAATATTCGATAAGGAATTTATAATAAAAAAGATTAAAATATTAGCTTATCGAGAAGATTATGGTGGAGAAATTGGTAGTAAGAGATGGTTGAGGCAGTTCAATGATACATCCATCAATGACAGTTTGGTATACGGTAAAAATATCAAAGGAATTTCCGGTGCCACAATTTCTGCCAGATCTATGACAATAACCGTTAATAAATTATTAGAAAGTCTATTAATAATTCAAGAAAATAACGCCTTTTAAATGGAATTTCAAAGATCAATTTCTCAATTTTCTAAGGAAATCAGATTACTAATTACAGCTTTTGTGATTACTTTAAATATTGGGTTTTTTACCGGACTTAATTTTGTACAAGAAACTTCGACATTTCAACCGAATGGGATAGAAACTAATTATTTAGGAAATGAAAATAATGAAAATGCAGAAATAATGCAATTTAAGAAAACGGAAAAGGATATTTTAACTGTCGTTCACAACCATATATTATCTATGTCAATAATATTTTTGCTGTTAGGCGTGTTATTATCGTTCACCTCAATCAATAGAAAATTAATGAAAGTGCTGATCTTAGAGCCATTTGTGTCCATAGTATTGACTTTCGGTGGGATATACGTACTATGGACTGGTATTTTATGGTTTAAGTATATTGTTATGATCTCCGGAATGGCCTTGACTATTAGCTTTTTGTTCTCCTCATTTTTTATTCTTAAAGAATCTGTTTTCCCTGTAAAAGACATGTAAATTATAGAGTGAAACAATTAAATCAGCAAGAAAATAATTAACTTTTACAATTCAATATTTAATTGTAAATTTGCACGCAATTATAAATCAAATGATTCTCATTAATTAGATATAATTGCACTATGGCTACTCCAAAAATTGTTTTAGAAGGACTTACTTATGACGATGTTTTATTGATTCCGGCATATTCGGAAATCCTACCACGAGAAGTAAGTATTCAAACGAAGTTTACAAAAAACATTACTCTTAATTCCCCCATTATATCAGCAGCAATGGACACTGTGACAGAGTATGAAATGGCTATTGCTATGGCCAGGGAAGGTGGTATCGGAATTTTGCATAAAAATATGTCTATCAAGAAACAGGCAGCTGAAGTTAAGAGAGTAAAAAGATCGGAATCCGGTATGATCATCGACCCAATCACACTTACTAAAGAAAAAACTGTTGCCCATGCAAAGTCGTTGATGAAAAAGTATAGCATTGGTGGAATTCCTGTTGTTAATGATGCCTGTGAGTTGATCGGTATTGTTACCAATAGAGATTTGAGATTTGAAAAGAATGATGAAAAGAAGGTGTCTGAAATTATGACTACTGAAAATCTTGTTACGACCAAGGAGGGAACCTCTTTAAAAGAAGCAGAAGAAATATTACAAGAGTATAAAATTGAAAAACTACCTGTAGTTAATTCTGACAAAAAATTAGTAGGATTAATTACTTTTAGAGATATCATAAAGGTAAGTGAAAACCCAAATGCAAATAAAGACACTTATGGTAGATTAAGAGTTGCGGCTGCGATTGGTGTAACCGGAGATGCCATGCAAAGGGCTACCGCTTTAATTAATGAAGGCGTTGATGCCTTGGTGATCGATACAGCACATGGACATTCAAAAGGGGTTGTTGCTACTTTAAAAGCTATAAAGGAAAAACACCCAAAAACAGATATTATTGTGGGTAACATAGCAACAGGTGATGCTGCCAAATTTTTGGTAGAAGCTGGCGCGGATGCTGTTAAAGTGGGTATTGGGCCTGGTTCAATATGTACTACACGTGTTGTTGCCGGGGTTGGGTTCCCACAACTATCTGCAGTTATGGAGGTTGCTAAGGCCATTGAAAATACTGGTGTTCCGGTAATCGCTGATGGAGGGATCCGATATACGGGAGACATTCCCAAGGCAATTGCTGCAGGTGCAGATACGGTAATGTTAGGATCACTTTTAGCCGGAACAAAAGAATCTCCTGGTGAAACTATTATTTTTGAGGGGAGGAAATTTAAATCTTATCGAGGGATGGGTTCAGTTGAAGCCATGACTAAAGGTTCTAAGGATCGTTATTTTCAAGATGTGGAAGACGATGTTAAAAAATTAGTTCCGGAAGGAATCGTAGGTAGAGTACCATATAAAGGAGAAGTATATGAAACGATGCATCAATTTATTGGTGGACTTAGAGCTGGGATGGGTTATTGTGGAAGTAAGGATATTAAAGGACAAAAAGAGGCTAAATTTGTAAAAATTACTGCTTCAGGTATCATCGAAAGTCATCCACATCACGTTACTATTACAAAAGAATCACCAAATTATTCAAGAAGATAGCACTCCAAATATAGAGAGGTTATATTTTTATTTTTTAAGTTTATATTTATGAAAACCGCCACATTAAGAGAACTTAAAAATGAATTAAACCATCGTTCACCATCTGAACTGCTAAACCTTTGTTTAAGACTTGCAAAATTTAAAAAAGAAAATAAAGAACTCCTCACTTATCTACTTTTCGAATCTTCTAATGAGCATGCCTATATAGAATCCATCAAAAAGGAAATTGAACGTGAATTTCACGTGATTAATACGAAAAGTTATTTTTATATTAGAAAAAGTGTTCGAAAAATATTACGCAATACAAAGAAGTATATTCGCTATTCAAAGAATAAAGAAACAGAAGTTGAATTACTCTTGTATTTCTGCTACGAGCTAAGGGAAATGTCGCCTTCCATGAAGGGAAACTTAACGCTTCAAAATATCTTCAATCGACAGATATTATTAATTGAAAAAGTGGTTTCTTCTTTACATGAGGATTTGCAGTACGACTATAAATTAGAAATTAAATCACTTATCTAAATATGTCTATCTAACTTTTGCCCTTATATTCTTTGCATTGAAAAGCTAATTACACCGGCATGTATGTCTGCTTTTTGTAGATGTCCGTCTTTATAGTAATAAGTATTTTTATGCCCTTCAGGAGTAGTTTTTAAATAGGTGTTGTCTCCTGTTTTTTCCAGCTTTTGAAAATTTCCTTTCTCTTCACCATAAACCTTTGAAATTCCCTCGGGTTCTTCAAAAAGCAATCGTATTGTACTGTAATTGATTGGTCCACTAATCTTTACTGCATCATCTTCATCTTCAATGAAATTGTATGTAGTATTGCTTTTTACGGTTGAAGTTTTGGTGTGTTCATGTCCATTAATATAAATTGAAACAGAAGCCTTTGAAAGGTCTCCATCGGTATAAATTTCATCATACTTGTAAACCACTTTTATTTTGGTAAAAAAATGAGCTTCAATATTCGTATCGTCGGAATAAGTAGTTTTTGAGCCATCAATCGCCTTCGAAGCGACTAATGTACCTATGGTTTTGTCATTATGAATTATGTTGAATTCATTTTTTACTTGTTGTGCCTTTAAAGAAAAAGGAATACAAATTAATAGGGCGATAAGAGAATGGTAGTATTTAGTCATAAATTAAGATTTGGTTTTAAATATACGATATATCTCTAAGTTTATTTTCAATTAATTATCCATGGAGCAGATTGAGTTTAGAAATTTATTAGATTTACGTTCTATAAGAAATCTTTTTTATGATTAAAGAATTGGGCGAAAAATTTACCGATATATTCAAAAGGAATATGCCTGATGCCTTTGTTTTTGCGTTGATACTAACTCTCATTACAGGACTAAGTGCATGGATATGGGTAGGAACGTCGCCTTTAGTGATATTAGAATCATGGTATAAAGGGTTTTGGATGCTGCTTGAATTTGGTATGCAGATGGTTTTGTTAATTATTACCGGATATAGTATAGCCTTATCTCCATTGTTAAGTAGGGGAATAGATAGAAGTACGAGATTTATTCAAACTCCGAGGCAAGTATATGTTTTTATTATTTTGATCGGAATACTCTTAACTTTGATAAGTTGGGGCTGGGTTGTAGTTACAGCGGTAATTGCGAGAGAATTGGCTATGCGTGTAAAAGGGGTAAATTATTTATATCTAATTGCATGTGTCTATTTGTCAAGCGGTATGTGGGTAACGGGCCTTTCGAGCTCAATTCCCTTACTCTTGAATACTGATAATAATTTTATGATTAGAGCGGAAGTATTGAGTGATATCATACCCATTAAATATACCTTGGGGTCAACTCTTAATTATGCCGTAATTATTCTATTCATTACACTGATTCCTTTTCTAATGATCTTGCTGATTCCTAAAAATAATAAGGGAAAGGAACTAAGCGAACTTTTAGGAAAAGAGAAGGATATTCATCTCGGTACTATTGAGGAAGAGGCTGAAGGTTTAAAGCTCCCTTTTAAGGCTGTTTCAGATAATTTAAACAATAGTGTTATTCTTCAATATTTAATTGCTTTGATGGGCTTATTTTATATAGGGTATCATTTTATTAGTAAAGGTTTCGATCTGAACTTAAATATTATGATCTTTATTTTTGTGATTTTGGGTCTTATTTTACATAAAACTCCAATTCGTTTTGGAATTTCTATGAAAAGAGCAAGTTCTAATATTTCAGGAATTCTTTTTCAATATCCTTTCTATGCCGGAATAATGGGCATTATGATCTATACCGGATTAGGGGAGAAATTAGCAGGTTGGATGGCTTCTGTAGCTACTATTGATACTTATCCGTTTTTTGCATATATAACAGGTGGATTTGTGAATTTTGCCATTCCATCTGCCGGTGGAGAATTTGCAGTCGTCGGTCCAAGTATTATCAATGCGGTTAAAGAAATAGGTTCAGGTTTACCGGAAGAACAGGTTAAAGCGATGATATCCAGAGCTGTGCTATCCATAGCATATGGAGAGAGCTTATCTAATTTATTACAACCGTTTTATCTTTTACTCATCATTCCTGTAATGGGTGCAGGAATAAAATTACAGGCCAGAGACGTAATGGGATATTTAGTAATACCTTTTTCCATTCTATTTATAATTGAATCTATTTTGGTTCTATGGATACCCATTTAAATAATTACAAAGAATTATCTTCTACGTCTTCTTCCACTATTTTTACCGCTAAAACTGCTCGCACTTGACTTTCTGCGATTTCCGGAGTTCGAACTGCTTCTTCTACTTTCTCCTTTGAAATTATTAAAGGGGCGTTTTTTTCTTCTATTTCCTCCTCCGGATTTTGACTTATTAGTAACTTCTACTATTATGGATCTATTATTGAAATATGTATTTTGAAAGCTTTCTAAAACATCATCGGTGAAATTTTTATCCAGTTCAAAAAAGGAGAAATTTTTCAATATTTCAATTTGGCCTATTTCTACGTTTCGATTTTTAATATTTTCATTAATTAATCCTATAAGTACTGCAGGATTTAATTTGTCCATCTTACCCAAATTAATATAAAATCGTGTTAGATTTTCATCATCATACTTTTTTCTATCGCGGGAATCATCTCCGTTCAGATCTTTAGCGTTTTCATAATAAGATAAGAATTGATTAAATTCAATAGAAACGAATCGTTTTATCAATTCTTCTCTATCCATCCCATCCAATTTTTGGTATACATCCGGTAAGAATTCTTTTATCTCTTTTTCGTTTATCTCAATATCATGGACCTTGTCGATAAGATTGTAAAGTTGTTTTTGACAAATATCTTTCCCGTTTGGAACAAGTTTTAATTCAAATTTTTTGTTTATTTTTCGTTCAATTGGTCTAAGTTTTCCCTTCTCTTTTGGTGTTATCAAGGCTATGGAAATACCTTCTTTTCCAGCTCTACCCGTTCTACCACTGCGATGTGTGTAATTTTCCGATTGATCAGGTAACTTATAATTGATTACATGTGTTAGATCATGTACGTCCAATCCACGGGCGGCAACATCAGTGGCAACTAAAATTTGCAAATTTTTATTTCTGAACTTTTGCATAACAATATCACGCTGTGCTTGAGACAAGTCTCCGTGTAATGCATCTGCATTATAGCCATCATTAATTAATTTATCCGCAATGTCTTTTGTTTCCCTTCTCGTCCTGCAGAATACAATACTATAAATATTAGGATGAATATCTGCTATTCTTTTTAAGGCGGGATATCTATTCCTGTCAGAAACCAAATAATATTCATGTTCTACCTTATCAGCACCAACGTTTTTCTTGCCTGCAGATATTTCTACAGGTTTTTTCATGTAATTTCTAGCAATTGATTCAACTTCCTTAGGAAAGGTTGCCGAAAACAATAAGGTCTGTTTTGAGGAAGGGGTTGCTTCTAATATTTGATCTAATTCATCTTTAAAACCCATATTGAGCATTTCATCTGCTTCATCCAGAACCAACCATTGGATACTCTTAAGGTTCAATCGTTTTCTCTTTATCAGATCAACCGTTCTTCCCGGTGTTCCAACAACAATTTGGACTCCTCTTTTTAGCCTGCTTATTTGTTCATCTATTTTCGCTCCTCCATAAACAGCTAAAACATTCAATTTTTTCATGTTTTTAGAGAACTCTTCAATGTTCTTAGCAATTTGAATCGCAAGTTCTCTTGTAGGAGATAGAATTATGGCCTGCGTATCATGACTGCTTAAATCTATTTGTTGCAAAATAGGCAAGCTAAAAGCAGCTGTTTTCCCTGTCCCTGTTTGAGCAAAGGCTTTTAAATCTGCTTTTGAAGAGATTATTTGAGGTATTGAAATTTCTTGAATGTGAGTAGGGGTTTCATAACCCAGGTCTACTAAGGCTTCTACTATGTCCTGGCCCAAGCCAAGATCTTTAAATATCGACATATATTTTTATTTGCAAAACTTCATTTATTTGTAAAACGCTGGATTGCAAATAAATATATTGTTTCTGTTTTTGAAAGTGCAAAAATAAGATTAAATTATTGAAGTCTATGATAAATTATTGTTTATTAAGCTTTTTTAGCTGTTCATCAAAATTTTTATCGTTAAAAAATAAGTAACCGTTTTGGATATTTCCGTTACTTTTTATTATTATAGTGCGGGCCATATCTCCTTCAAAATAGGCATAAGTATCAGAATTTTTTGGTAAAATGAATTGACTTTCTTTTGATAAGTGATTAGATTCTATAAATTTAACCCAATCTTCATTAGATTTATCCCGTTCTATACCGATGAATATAACATCAGGGTATTCTTTTTGTAAAGAAGCCAATTTTTCATCCAGCATCTTTACTCGACCCAAATGTTTTGGCCAAAAATAGATGACCGCATTACTGTTTTTAGCAATAGAATTTATATTAACTTCTTCGCCATCTACATTATACGCCATCACCTCAGGAAATTTTTCACCTCGCTTAAGCTGTGCTTTCTGCTTAACAGATTTTTTAATTTCGGAACATAGATCTTTATCCGTACAATTCTCAAAGAAATATTCACTAACCTCCTTTAAGTCATCTTCAGACATATAATTACTCGTTAAAGAACTCCAAAAACTCATTGCCAATTGTTTATTTTTGAAATCCTCGTCAGTTATTTCACTGTTAACTATTTTCATATAGTTCAAAGAGACATTATTCTTTTCCGGATTATTCAGATATTCTTCATAAGCCTTGAGATGTAAATAAGTCAAAACATAGGTATAATAGGGACCATAATTTCTTAAGGCATCATCATTGATATCTACTGTTTTTCGATAACTATAAAAATTTTCACTTAGTACAGGTAATGTTTTTAGCTTTAGAGCCCTTTTATTTTTAAATGGATAATGTTCCTTCAAATAATAAAATGGAAAATAAATACCTGCTTTGGCTATCTTGTCAAAGAATTCTGATGGCTCTTCTCCTTCCAGTTCAACTAAATTATTATAAGTATCAATCCGGGATTCTATTTCCTTATCAATAACCCGGGAAAATTCCTCTTCGCTTAACCGAAATCCTTGTTTGAAATTTTTCTCAAATTTTTCTTGTTCCAGGTATAAATTAATTAAATAATTATTTTTTGCACCTTGAGTTCCACTAAAAATTAGCGATTCATCAAAATCCCATGTATTCAAATAAATTAGCAAACTATCCTTTGGCTCCAAGTAAAGAAATTGATATTCCGGGCCATGATTAAAAGTGTATAATCCTAATTCAATAGAATCTAAGTGAAAGGAAAATTTATTTTGTACATCAATTTTAGCAGAATCTATTACCTTTTCATTTTTTGAAAAATATACATATTCTCCAACCGGATTTTTAATTTTTCCTCCAAAATAGGTCATGTTCTTTTCGTCTGATGAATGGGTACAGCCAAAAGTCAAAAGCAATACACCTACAGATAAAAATAAATTTACGGGTGATAAAGAGTAATTTTTTTTCAAATATTTATGTTTATACATGATATACAAATGTATAGAGTTGACTTCTTTACTCTTGTTAATGTGATGTTAAAAGTTTTATATACAAAAGTTAAAGTATGCTCATTTAAAAAAATATTTTAACATAATTAATATCCAGAATGTTATTGGCATATACTTGAACGATTTCACTTCTATATGAACACTTTTTTATATTTTTGCCAAAATTTAAAATTAAAGCATGTTAACAGTATCAAATTTATCCGTTCAATTTGGCAAAAGAGTATTGTTCGATGAAGTAAACACCAAGTTTACTCAAGGAAATTGTTATGGAATTATAGGAGCAAATGGGTCGGGTAAATCAACCTTTTTAAAAATCCTTTCAGGGGAAATTGATCCAACTTCCGGTTCAGTAAGTTTGGAGAAAGGCAAGCGAATGTCTGTACTTTCGCAAGATCACTTCGCATTTGATGAATTTCATGTTCTGGAGACCGTATTGATGGGAAACAGGCCGCTTTTTGATCTAAAGAAAGAACTGGATTCTATTTATGCAAAGCCCGACTTTTCCGAAGAGGATGGTGTAAAAGCAGGGGAATTAGGAGTTGATTTTGAGGAGATGGGCGGATGGACGGCAGAAAGTGAGGCGGCAAGTTTATTATCTTCCGTTGGGATCAAAGATGATATGCATTATGTTTTGATGAAAGATCTGGATGGTAAGGCCAAGGTAAGAGTATTAATTGCTCAGGCATTATTTGGTAGTCCGGATGTATTGATTATGGATGAACCTACCAATGATCTTGATTTTGAGACCATTGGCTGGTTAGAACATTTTTTGGCGAATTTCGAAAATACTGTTATCGTCGTTTCGCATGACCGACATTTTTTAGATGCAGTTTGTACAAATATTTCAGATATTGATTTTGGTAAAATGAATCAATATTCCGGTAATTACTCTTTTTGGTACGAATCCAGTCAGTTAGCGGCCAGACAGAGAGCGCAACAAAATAAAAAAGCAGAAGATAAAAAGAAAGAATTAGAGGAATTCATTAGACGATTTTCTGCAAATGTTGCCAAATCTAAACAGGCAACGAGTAGAAAAAAAATGATCGATAAATTAAATATTGCAGATATAAAGCCCTCTAGCAGAAGATATCCAGCGATTATATTCGAACAAGAAAGACAAGCTGGAGATCAAATTCTACACGTAGAAAATTTGTCAAAGTCTATAGATGGTGAAATCATCTTTAAAGACATCGATATTAATTTAGCCAAAGGAGATAAAGTGATGTTATTATCGAAATTTTCACGTGCTGCAACTGCCTTTTACGAGATAATTACAGGTTCAGATAGTCCGGATACAGGTGATTATAAGTGGGGTGTTACCACTACACAAGCATATTTGCCCATTGAAAATGCTGACTATTTTAAGGCTAATTTGAATTTAGTAGATTGGCTTAGACAGTATGCAAAGACAGATGAAGAAAAAGAAGAGGTCAACCTAAGAGGTTTTTTGGGCAAAATGATATTTAGCGGAGACGAGGCCCTAAAAAGTAGTAATGTACTATCGGGTGGCGAAAAAGTAAGATGTATGTTATCTCGAATGATGATGAAAAGAGCCAATGTCTTATTAATAGATGAACCCACAAATCACTTGGATCTGGAATCGATTCAAGCTTTCAATAATTCTTTGAAAAATTTCAAAGGAACTGTTATTTTTTCTACTCACGATCATGAATTTGCACAAACTGTGGCAAATAGAATTATTGAAATCACTCCAAAAGGTGTCATTGACCGATACATGACTTTCGATGAATATTTGGAAGATAATAAGATAAAAGAACTTAGAAAAAAGCTGTATTTAAATTAAAAACGTTAACACTTCGTTAACATAATATTTGGTTTTTCAAGGTATTTTTCTTCTTTATGCATTCTTTCTTGGATGAAATTTTTCTACTATAGATTTTAAGTACCGCTTATCGAGATGCATATAGATCTCGGTTGTGGTTATACTTTCATGACCTAACATTTGTTGTATGGCTCTTAGATCGGCACCATTTTCTAACAGATGAGTAGCAAAAGAATGTCGAAAGGTATGGGGACTTACTTTTTTGTGTATACCGGCTTTTTCAACCAAATCCTTTAAAAATAAAAAAATCATATTGCGTGTAAGCTTTCTTCCTCTTCTATTTAAAAAGATAACATCTTCATAACCTTTTTGGATATTCACCTTTGATCTTACCTGTTTTTTATAAATATTTATTATTTTTATAGTATATAAGTTGATCGGTACAAATCTTTCCTTATTGCCTTTTCCAATTATACGAATAAATCCTTCGTCGAAAAACAGGTCAGATATTTTTAAGTTAACCAACTCACTAACACGCAATCCACAACTATATAGTGTCTCCAGCATCGCTCTGTTTCGTTCTCCTTCCGGCTTGCTTAGATCTATTTGAGAAATTATTTCTTCTATTTCTTCTTCCGATAAGGTATCAGGGAGTTTCCGACCAATTTTGGGAGATTCTAACAACTCAGTTGGATTATTATTTCTATAATCTTCGAAAATCATAAAATCAAAAAAATTGCGTAGTCCTGATATTTGTCTGGATTGACTTCTTGCATTGATGTTTTTAGCAGAATCATAAATAAATTGTTGGATCACTTTGTCATCAATATTAATCGGGTCACTAATTATGTTATATTCTTCTATATACTGCATTAATTTTTTAACATCATTACAATAAGCCAGTATTGAATTTTGGGATAATCCTCTTTCAATTTTTAAGTAGTGCTTATAATCATGTAAAGCGTTCTTCCAAAGCATATTTATACGACAATTAAATCAAAGACTTTTTGATGACTGTTTTTGTAAAATTATAGTATTTTTGAAAAAATAACTTAATTTTTTAGCTTAAATTACTTCTTCATGAAAATTATAATAATTAATGGTCCAAATTTAAATTTACTCGGGAAAAGAGAACCTGCGGTTTATGGCAATATTACATTCGAAGCTTTTTTTAGTAAGATTCGGGAAAAATATGCAGACCTGGAATTAGAATATTTTCAATCGAATATAGAAGGAGAGCTAATTGATAAGATTCAGGAAGTTGGCTATGTTTATGATGGAATTATATTAAATGCAGCAGCATACACACATACATCAGTAGGTATTGGAGATGCAATTAAAGCCATTCAAGTGCCTGTTATTGAGGTGCATATTTCTAATGTTTACAGTCGGGAAAAATTCAGACATCAATCCTATATAGCTCCAAATGCAAAGGGAATTATTGCTGGTTTTGGCATGAATAGTTATGATCTGGCTATTCAGTCTTTTTTGACCGATACCATTTAAATCAGGATATTTAAACCAGATTAATTTTTTACTTTTACATAAAAATAACAAGATATGATTTTAGTTGCAGACAGTGGTTCCACAAAAACAAATTGGATAGCTTTGAAAAGCGGGGGAGAGACCTTTTTTAAAATTGATACACCGGGTCTGAATCCAGCCGTATTTTCTAAAGAAGTATTGTTCGAAAGAATAACTTCCAATAAGGATCTTTATAACAATAAAAGCAAGGTTGAAAAAATTTTTTTCTACGGAGCAGGTTGTGGTACGCAGACAGCCCGGAACTTTTTGGAAACTATTTTTAAGAGCATATTTGATAAGGCAGAGATAGAAATCCATGAAGATACTATTGCCGCTGTAAAATCTCTTCAAACAAATGATCCTGGCATTGTTTGTATATTAGGAACCGGCTCGAATTGCAGTTATTATGATGGTAAAAACACACATCAAAAAATAATTTCACTTGGTTATATTATTATGGATCTTGCCAGTGGTAATTATTATGGAAAACAACTCTTAAAACAATACTACTATAACAAAATGCCCCATGATCTGGCAGAAAAATTTAAGAAGGAATATGATTTAAGTCCGGATGATATTAAGGAAAATCTGTATAAAAGAAACAATCCAAATACCTATTTGGCTCATATAGGGAGATTTTTGATTGAGAATAAATCAAGTGAATATGCTCAAAATATTATCAAGAAAGGATTGAGATTATTTACAGAAAATCAAATATTGCAATTTGAGGAAAGTAAGAATATCCCTATTTATTTTGTTGGTTCTATTGCTCATTTCTTAAGTGATGAAATAGAAGAAGTTTTGGGTGAATATAATTTAAAACTAGGAAAAATTATTCGCCACCCTATAATTACTCTGGCACAACAGCATGCCTCGAATATCTAGAATGGAAATCGCAATCATATCACATGATGGTAAAAAAGCCGAAATGGTACAGTTCTTAAATGAACATAAAGCTATATTGGAATCTAAGAATATTCATTTGATAGCAACCGGAACAACAGGTGCAAAAGCAGTAAAAGCAGGATTTGATGTTGAAACTTTGCTTTCCGGACCATACGGAGGTGATGCCCAAATTGCGGCAAGAGTTGCAGAAGGCAAAACAAAAATGGTATTGTTTTTTAGAGACCCTCTGGAAAAACATCCACATGAACCGGATATTTTTATGTTGATGAGATTATGTGATGTTTATGATGTTCCACTGGCTACCAACCCCTCAACCGCTGAATTGCTAATTAAGGCTCTTTGATATTTTTAAAGATCAGGTTTTATTAACCTCGGAGTCATTTGTATTTGACCATTTCTCCTGAGATTTCTTTATTTCATACATTCGTTGAACAAATTATCTAGAAGCAATGACCGAAATTTCGATATGCACATTTTTCGGCAATTTCGCAACTTGAACTGTTTCTCTGGCCGGTGCAATGGAGTCTTTAAAATAAGCACTATAAACTTTGTTGATGGCTGTAAAATCATCCATATCAGTTATATAAATTGTTGATTTAATAACATTATCGAATGTCATATCAGCACTCGTTAAAACGGCCTTTAAATTCTCCATTACTTGTTTCGTTTCCAAAACAATAGTATCAAGTATCAATTTTCCTGATCCCGGATCCATGGCTATTTGTCCTGATGTAAAGAGCATGTCATTAATAAAAACCGCCTGACTATATGGGCCTATTGGTTCAGGTGCGTCATTTGATTGGATAATTTTTTTCATACAACAATATTATGTTTAGAACATCAACTAAGGCAAAGTTAAACTAAATTTAAAATAGTCTTTTATCCGGGGTTTGGCGTTGATCATATTTCAAATCACTCAACATGGCAGATTTAATTCCGATATAGAAATAATAAGTAGCACGATCACCAAAGGGTATCCAGTTAAAACTAAACCTCCAACTATCCAGATCTCTTTCAAAGCGCAATTGTGTGTAGGTTATTCCATTTTCTCTAAAATCATATCCGGAAGAAACACCAACCCTCCATTTCGGTGAAAATTCAATATTTCCGGAAAGCTGAAGCGAATTGGTAGAAATTGTATTTTCAGCTCTCAGATTGCTATAAGTTAGTGAATACTGTAGTCTGATGTCCCAAGGCATAACCGTTTTGTAAATTTTTGTTTCTTTGACCTTTTCCTCCACTTTTACATCTGTTTCACTGTTCACTAAATTTTTACCGAACATGCTATCATCGTCTTCAGGCTCCGGTTCGTTTCTGTTTGTAGATTTCGTTTGCTTTTTATTTTTCCCAATTTCATCACTGGAAATTGAATAATTAGAAGTCAGATTTGCTCCTGTCAATCTGAATAAACTTCCTCCATTATTGATGTTGTAAGTATTAATTCTGGTTCCATTCGAATTTATAGCATATGGGTCCATAGTGGCCCGTAGGTTTATATTCAATTTATTCTTAAGTAATTGTGTTCCTGTTGTCATCTGGAGTGGACTCCACCGAAGAGAATCTGACGCTATATTATAGCTTGTTGAAAAATTTAAGTTATTCAATATATTGACTTTTTTAGAATCCTCTTGTGAATCAGGGTCATCTGACTGTACCTTAGCCTCAAGCGTATTATTAAGTGAAATCCCAATATTATTGTTTAGCCCACTTGATGGTCCACCATAGATACCACCTTGAAAGGGATTGTATTCTCCAAGATCATCAGGGTCCGGGCTGATTTGATATGCATCGTAATAAGTGCTAAAATCTGGTCTGTAGCCATAAGAAATAGATGGCCTTACTACATGTCGAATTGCCTGCAGCTTTCCTTTTTTAAAATTAAAAGTTCCATAGAAGGTAGTGGATAAAGATGCATTCGTCTGATATTCTCTAAATGTTTTAAATCCATTTATCGTATCCGTAACTACTTCACCTGCATCAGGGTCCCATCTTTTTTCAATTGTCTTGAAATACCAAACATCTTTATAGGATGCATTGGGTGAAACTGTAAAGTACTTCAATAGCTTAAAACTAGTTCCTAATGCAACATCATGCTTAATACCCGACCGTGCATTATTAAAGAAATCACTCCCAAAAAAATCATCGCTCGCGTTCGATATTCTATTTTGGGCCGCCATGCTATACGTTACACCAATTTTCTGAAATACATTATTTTTACTCCCAACTTTTGGAGCAAAGGGATAAATTCTATCCATATTTAAATTGAAAGAAGGTAAATTCATGTCAATCCTATCAGTGTTCGTATTTTGTGTATGGGTCAAGGAGGCATTCATACTGAATGGTGTATTGACAAACTTTTTAAAATAGGAGATTGAGGAGCTGAATGTATTAACCAGATAGAGAGGTGAACTGGATTCATTTAAGGATTCCCTAAAAAATTGAGAATTACCAAAGTTCACTGATGCAGAAAATCGAGCATTTGGATTCGATTGTGCAGACTGGCTATGATTCCATCGAATAAAAAAGTTTTTGGCTTTACTGTAATCCGGAAGACCTCTTTGTCCATTAATTATACTCTCATAACGAAAGCTGAAACCACCTGAAAACCTGTATCGCAAGGCATAATTTGTTTCTAATCTAAGACCCCAGCTACCATTGGTATATACATCTCCTAGCACGGCCAGATCAATATAGTCGTTAACATTAAAATAATAGCCACCATTCTGTAAAAAATATCCTTGATCTCTATTTTCACCAAATGTAGGTAAAATTATTCCGGAGGCCCTACCACGGGTTATGGGAGCATAAAAGAAAGGTAAGATCAGAGGTGTTGGAACGTCCTGAACGACTAAATTACTAAATCCGCCCACTATTTTACTGTTGGGGACCACCTTTATATTGGACGTTGAAATATAATAATCCGGATTTTCTTTTTCAGAAGTGGTAAATCTTGCTTTATTAATAAAAAATGTACTATCATTTTCCTTTTTTGTCAATTCACCAAGTATGATCATTCCTTGTTGTTCCGTTTTGGAATTGTATATGATCGCCTTTTCATTCTTAAAATTATAAATCAATGAATCTTGTTCTGATTCCTGATTTCCTTGCTTAAATTGGGGCCTTTGGATATATTCTCCGGCAGTATCTATGATTCCTCTTGCGTAGGCCAGGTTCTTTTTATAATCAATAATTATTTCACCTGCCCTAATTTCAATGTCCTGGTAGAATAATTCAGCCTCGTTGTATAATGTAGCTCTCTGATTTACAAAATCATTGGACATATAATCCTTGGCATTGTGTATAATGTTATCGTCTAAATATTCTTTGGGTTTGTTAAGGCTATCACTTATTATTGTATCTATCTCGCTAATATTTAGATCCTTACTATCTACAACTTTAAGGCTGTCAATTTTAGAATTTATATTCTTTTCCTTTTTATTTTCATCAACCTGAGCATAACTCGAATTATTATAGAAACAAAAAAATAATAAGAATAAAACTATGTATCTTAAATTTGTATACAATGCTATAAATAGTATTTTTGTAAAAAAATTAACCAAATTTTTAATTTACAAACTTACATAAAAATTTAGGTGGAATAAGTTAAAAAAATGGAAAAAATAAAGTAGTATAAAAATGCAAATATTCGTTATGAAAAGCAATAAGCGGTACCTTTTTATTTGTATTCTCAGCATATTATTTAGTTTGAATTTTAGTCCAAATTTAATTGCTCAGACAAATTTCAAAGTAGTTTTAGATGCCGGTCATGGGGGTAAGGATCCGGGAAAACACATCGGTAAATATTATGAAAAAAATATCGCTTTAAACATTGTTCTATTATTAGGAAAAAAGCTTGATAAAATTGGTGCAATAGATGTTGTCTATACACGAAAAGATGATGTATTTATAGAGTTAAAGGAAAGGGGAAATATTGCGAATAACGCTGACGCTCATTTATTTGTATCTGTACATTGTAATGCACATAATACACAGGCATACGGAACAGAAACATATGCGCTGGGTATTCATGCGAACGACCGTAACTTTGAGGTTGCAAAACAGGAAAATGCGGTTATATTCCTGGAAGATGATTACCTTGAGAAATATGCAGGTTTTGACCCAAATTCACCTGAGGCAGTTATTGGATTAACACTAATGCAAGAGGAGTATTTAGATGAAAGTTTACTTGTAGCCAGTTATGTGCAAAGTAATTTTAGAAATGATTTGAATAGAACAGATCGTGGTGTAAAACAAGCAGGTTTTGTAGTGCTTTTTCAAACCTCTATGCCCAGTATATTGATAGAAACAGGGTTTATTACCAATGTCAAAGAGGGCGAATTTTTGAATTCTAAAAGTGGGCAGGAAAAAGTAGCAAAGGCAATTTATGATGCAATATTAACCTATAAAAAACATTTAGATGATAATTTTGTAGTTGAGGTAGCCCTGGAGTCAAAGCAAATTGATGACAGTCAAAAAGAAAAGCCAAGAGTATTTGATGGTGTTGATTTTAAAGTTCAAATAGCTTCCGGGAAGAAAAAACTTTCTTTGGAGTCTTACAATTTTAAGGGGTTAAAAGGCGTTGAGAGAGATAAAATAGGTGGTCATTATAAATATTATTATAAAAAATCATCAAATTATGATGAGATTTTAGAATATCAAAATCAAGCAAGAAAGAAAGGATTTAGTACTGCATTTATTGTTGCTTTCAAAAATGAAGATAGAATTCCAGTGTCAGAAGTGTTAAAATCAGCCCAAAATTAAGGGCCTTTATTTACGAAACAAAATAATTAGGTATATTGCTTTTAAAAATTAAGAGGGTTTGAAAATTTCAAGAGAATTAAAAACAGGGGTTATCGCGATAGTAATTATCGTACTTTTTATTTGGGGATATAACTTCTTAAAAGACCAAAGTGTATACGACAGTATAAGAACTTTTTATGTTGAATATTCGAATGTTCAAGGTTTAAAACAAAATAGCGAAGTCACTATAAATGGATTGAATATTGGTAAAGTTTCAAATATTTATTTTCATCCAAGAAAAGAAGGAAAGTTAATAGTTCAAATGGATGTTACCAATAATATTGAGTTTTCTGCAAACAGTGTTACAAAAATTTATAGTCCTGGCATTATAAGTCAAAAGGCGATAAAAATAATTATGGCTAATGACGGAGCTCTCATCGCGAAAAACAAAGACACCCTGCAAGGTGAGATAGATTTAGGTATTCTTGGGACAATTGATGACCAAATTGGCCCGTTGAAAACAAAGCTGGAAAGTTTTGTTAGCAATACAGATTCCTTGATCCTGGATTTTTCAAATTTATTAGATGCTGAGAACCAAAGAAACTTAAAATTATCTATCGAAAATTTTAAAAATCTTTCCTATAAAGTTGATCAAATATTAGAAAGCAATAAAGAAATGGTTGATAGTCTTTTAATTCATACAAATACTTCGATGCGAAATTTGTCAGAGATGACAGATTCCTTGAAAAAAGCGGACTTGGCAGCTACTGTAATCAAGCTACAAACAACTCTGGATTCTTTCAACAGTGTGCTGGACAGTATTCAATCTGGAAGCGGATCTATAGGTAAATTGATGAATGATGATGCTTTGTACAACAATCTAGAGGCTGCGTCAAAAGAACTGGAAGAGCTGCTCAATGATTTCAAATTACATCCTAAACGCTATGTCAACGTATCTGTTTTTGGTAAAAAGGCGAAGGAATATGAAGAAAAAACCGATGAATAGTTAATAAGTTTTAAGAAATAAGCTTCCATAAGGCTTGTTATTTATTTAGTTTTACTCAAATTTTAAAGGGTGAATTATAGCTAAATAATTACATGATTTACTTACCAAATATACTTTTTGCTATCCTTCTTGTGGTTGGTTTGGGTTTTTTTACGAGAAATGTAAAAAAACTTATAAGAAACATCAATTTAGGAAGGAATATTAACAGATCAGATCGGTCTGCATTACGGTGGAAAAACATGATTAATATTGCATTGGGACAATCGAAAATGGTTCGACGCCCGGTGGCAGGAATTCTTCACATAATAGTTTATCTAGGATTTATCATTATAAATATTGAGGTACTGGAAATTATAATTGATGGTCTGTTTGGAACTCATCGGATATTTTCATTTGTAGGAAGTAGCTATAACTTCTTAATAGGATCTTTTGAAATATTAGCCTTTCTGGTTTTAGCTTCTGTGATTTTATTCTGGTCTCGAAGAATGATACTTCGAGTTCCAAGATTTTGGAATAAAGAAATGACGTCCTGGCCCAAAAACGATGCTTTGAATATTTTATATTTTGAAATGGTTCTGATGTCACTCTTCTTAATAATGAATGCAGCGGATTCGAGTTTACAGAAATTAGGTGCAGATCGTTATGTTGTAGCGGGAAGTTTTCCAATAAGTGCAGTATTTGCTGATTGGTTACAAAAAGATGTTAGTACTTTGATCATAATCGAACGAACAGCCTGGTGGCTACATATTATAGGTATCTTTATTTTTCTGAATTATTTATATTATTCTAAACATCTGCATATATTATTGGCCTTTCCAAATACATATTTTGCTAACTTAAATCCAATAGGCAGAGTTGATAATCTACAAGCTGTGACCAATGAGGTTAAATTAATGCTTGATCCGGATGCGGATCCCTATGCATCTGATCCTGAAAGCGATAATGCTATACCGGAAAAATTTGGTGCTTCTGACATTACAGATCTGTCGTGGGTGCAATTAATGAATGCATATACATGCACGGAATGCGGAAGGTGTAGTTCTGTTTGCCCCGCAAATCAGACGGGAAAAGAATTGTCGCCAAGGGCAATTATGATGAAAACGAGAGATAGAATAGAAGAAGTGAGTCATTTTATTGATATGAAAGGAATGGAAGCGTTCAGGCAAAATGGAGACGATAAAACTCTTTTATCAACTATTACTGATGAAGAAATATGGGCTTGTACCAGTTGTAATGCTTGTGTTTCAGAATGTCCTGTAAATATAGATCCGTTATGTATAATTACTGATTTACGCAGGTACTTGGTTATGGAAGAATCTAAAGCACCTCAAGAATTAAATATGATGATGACCAATATTGAAAATAACGGTGCTCCATGGCAGTATAATCAATTGGATCGATTGAATTGGAAAAATGAATAAAATATTATAATTTTAAGGAATAAAATATTGTAATGAGAATACCTACAATGGCAGAAATGATGGCAGAAGGAAAACAACCTGAAATTTTATTTTGGGTTGGTTGTGCCGGCAGCTTTGACGATAGAGCAAAAAAAATAACAAAGGCCTTTGTTAATATTTTAAATAGCGCAAAGATTAATTTTGCTGTTTTAGGCACCGAAGAGAGTTGTACGGGAGATCCGGCTAAAAGAGCTGGCAATGAGTTTTTATTCCAAATGCAAGCCATCAGTAATATTGAAATTTTGAATGGATATGATATTAAGAAAATAGTTACCACATGTCCGCATTGTTTCAATACCTTAAAAAATGAATATCCTGAATTGGGAGGTAATTATGAAGTAATGCATCATACTCAATTTTTAGTGTCTCTCCTTAATGAAGGCAGGATATCTATTGAAGGAGGTAAATTTAAAGGACAAAGAATTACTTTTCATGATCCTTGTTATTTGGGGAGAGCGAATGACATTTATGAAGCACCTAGAAAATTGATTGAAAAATTAGATGTAGAATTGTTGGAAATGAAAAGGTGTAGATCAAATGCTTTGTGTTGTGGAGCCGGAGGAGCACAAATGTTTAAGGATTCTGAAAAAGGAAATAAAGAAATTTATATTGAGAGAACCGAGGATGCCCTGGAATTAACACCTGACATCATTGCAACCGGTTGTCCATTTTGCAATACAATGATCACCGACGGAATTAAAAGCAAGGAAAAAGAAGATAAAATAAAAGTGTTGGATCTCGCAGAATTGGTTGCGAATGCTAACAATTTATAACTAAAAAAATAATACATCATGCCTTTTGTAAGAGATAAAAATTTGGTAAATATTTACGAGGAAATTGATAAAGCAAAGGATACCATAGAGTCTTTATCTAATAATTTGAAGGAGGAAGAAGAGAGCAACTCACTTCTCAAGAAACACCGAATAATATTGGGTGTATTTGCCTTGGTTCTGTTGATTTTATTTTTGTGGTCTTTTTTACCCAAATCAAAACAATATAAAGAAGAGTATTTAATTAAAAACAATTTAAGCCTGGTTAATACAGATACCCTTCACAACTTGGAACGAAAAGCAGATCAAGTTGTAGTTTTGGATTCTGCCAGAACTTCTCTAGCCGATTTAAGCATTGTTTATAGTGTTCAGATTGGAGCTTATGCCAATTTTAATTCAAATTTAATTTCTGAGGATTTGGCTCATTTGCAGGAGTTTGAACAAGATGGGATTAACAAATATGCCATCGGTAAATTTACTACTTATAAAGAAACGGTTCTGCTCCGTGATGATCTTAGAAAATTGGGATTTAAAGATTGTTTTATCATCGCTAAATCATACGATATTCCGGTAAATATTAAAGAAGCTTTAGAATTAAGCAGTGAAAAGTGGGTAAGAGGTGTTACCAATCCTTAATATAAAGATATTCTATTTTGACAAATATTAAATCCTGGATAAAAGCAGCACGACTGCGTACTTTGCCATTATCTCTTTCCGGAATTATTATTGGATCATCAATTGCTTACACACAAGGCGTATTTATGGTCGAAATATTTATTATCGCAATGCTCGTGACAGTGGGGTTCCAGATAATATCCAATTTTGCCAATGATTATGGCGATGGTGTTAAGGGTACAGATGATAACGAGAGAATTGGTCCTGAAAGAGCCTTGCAGAGTGGAGAAATTAAGCCGAGACAAATGCTTAAAGGAATAAAAGTAAGTGGCATTATAACATTGTCTTTAGCACTATATTTAGTTTACATTTCATTTGGTAGAGAAAATATTGGTTATTCACTGATCTTCATTGGGTTAGGACTGGCCAGCATCTATGCCGCGGTAAAATATACCGTAGGCGACAATGCCTATGGCTATTATGGGTTTGGTGACATATTTGTATTTCTATTCTTTGGCATATTGAGTGTTTGCGGCTCTTATTTTTTATACGCTCACAGCTTGAATTTCACTATTTTTTTACCTGCTTTTACTGTCGGATTGTTAAGTGTTGGGGTCTTGAATTTAAACAACATGCGTGATATGGCATCAGATAAAAAATCAGGTAAAAATACGATCGTAGTAAAAATAGGGGCAGAGTTCGCCAGGTATTATCATTATTATTTGTTGATTTCTGCCTTTTTATCTGCACTATTGTATACTACGATCAATTTTGTTTCAATAAATCAGTTCTTATATGTTTTTGCCTTTATTCCTATAATCAATCATTTATTGACCGTATATAAAATTAAGGATCCAAAAGATTTTGATCCGGAATTAAAGAAACTGGCCTTGAGCACATTTTTATTTTCCATATTATTTGCATTGGGACAAATTCTTTAAATATGACAAAAATCATGAATAATAAAAGACAAATTTGTCTATTTTTGTAATCAGAAAATCGGACGATGCGAAAATTAATTTTCACACATTTATTTCTTAACCTATATATACTGGCTCTGCTTCAGCCGGCCTTACCTTTTATAGAATATTTCGTTAATTATAATTATATCGTTAGTGAACTTTGTGAAAATAGAGACAAGCCCATATTATCCTGTAATGGAACATGTTATCTGGAAGATCAGGTAAATGAGAACAATAATTTACTGGGACATCAAGAGCAAGTTCCAATAATGCCGAAAGTAGATTTATCAGCATACCCAATTTTTGTAATATTTAAAACTACTTATCAAAAAGTCCATACCTTCGTTAATCTAGAAGATAAACTTTATCTCAATCCTAAGGAAATCTTTCAGGAAATCATATTTTCTATTTTCCGCCCACCTCAATAGTAATCCAATCACATACCTCTACTTACTGTTAAATACCTGTGTCAACTGTATTTAACAATAAA